>JAEWEI010000304.1 GCA_023389545.1 Actinomycetes bacterium
GCGTCTGAGCCGGCGTCGACGTCGACCGAGGCCACGCAGACGGAGGGCGCCCGAACGCTGCGCGTCGCGGTGCTCGGCTGCGGCGTCGTCGGCACGGAGGTCGTCCGGCTCCTCACCACGCAGGCGAGCGACCTCGCGGCTCGGGTGGGCGCCCCGCTCGAGCTCGCGGGCATCGCGGTGCGCGACACGGCCATCGAGCGCGACCCCGTCGTGGACCGCGCGCTGCTCACAGACGACGCCGAGGGCCTCGTCGAGCGGGCCGACGTGGTGGTCGAGGTGATGGGCGGCATCGAGCCCGCCCGCTCGCTGCTGCTGCACGCCATCAAGCACGGCGCGGCTGTGGTCACCGCGAACAAGGCGCTGCTCGCGCAGGACGGCCCCACGCTGTACGCGGCCGCCGACGCCGCGGGGGTGGACCTCTACTTCGAGGCCGCCGTCGCCGGCGCCATCCCGATCGTCCGCCCGGTCCGCGAGTCGCTGGTCGGGGACCGGGTGCAGCGCGTGCTCGGCATCGTCAACGGCACCACGAACTACGTGCTGGACAAGATGGCCACCGAGGGCCTCGACCTGGACGCCGCCGTCAAGGAGGCGCAGGCGCTCGGCTACGCGGAGGCCGACCCCACAGCGGACGTCGAGGGCTACGACGCCGCCGCGAAGGCCGCGATCCTCGCCTCGCTGGCCTTCCACACCCGGGTCTCGATCGACGATGTCGACCGCGAGGGCATCACCGGGGTCACCGCTGACGATGTGGTGTGGGCCGAGCGCACCGGTTACGCGATCAAGCTGCTGGCCATCGCCGAGCGCAGCGACCAGGGCGTCCAGGTGCGGGTGCACCCCGCGCTGGTGCCGCTGACGCATCCGCTGGCCGGCGTGCGCGGCGCCTTCAACGCGGTGTTCGTCGAGGCTGAGGCCGCGGGCGAGCTCATGTTCTACGGCCGTGGCGCCGGTGGAGCCCCCACCGCGTCGGCGGTGCTCGGCGACGTCGTGTCCGTGGCGCGCCACCGGGTGCTCGGCGGCAAGGGCCCAGTGGAGTCGTCGTACGCGGCTCTCCCGGTGCTGCCCGCCTCGGCGGCCCGCACCCGGTACCAGGTCCGCGTCGACGTGGACGACCGGCCGGGTGTGCTGGCCACCGTCGCGGCGGTGTTCGCCACCCACGGCGTCTCGATCGAGGCGATGCGGCAGGCGCCCGCCCTGCTCGCGCCCGACGGCGTCGGGTTCGCCCGCCTGATCCTCACGACGCACCAGGCGTCGGAAGAGGCGCTGGCCGCCACAGTGGCGGCTGTCGCCGACCTCGACGCGGTGCGCCGCGTCATCTCCGTGCTGCGAGTCGAAGGAGCCTGAGCCCGATGGCACACCAGTGGCGAGGGATCATCGCCGAGTACGCCGACCGCCTGCCCGCCCACCTCAAGGAGCGGGTGGTGACCCTCGGGGAGGGCGGCACGCCGCTCGTGGCGGCGCCGGCCCTATCTGAGCGGACGGGCGCCGAGGTGTTCGTCAAGGTCGAGGGCATGAACCCCACGGGCTCCTTCAAGGACCGGGGGATGACCACGGCGATCTCGTCGGCCGCCGGCCGTGGGGCCAAGGCCGTGGTGTGCGCCTCGACGGGCAACACGTCCGCGTCGGCGGCGGCATACGCCACGGCGGCGGGCATGCTCTGCGTGGTGCTGGTGCCGGACGGCAAGATCGCGATGGGCAAGCTCAGCCAGGCCATCGCGCACGGCGCCAAGCTGCTGCAGGTCGACGGCAACTTCGACGACTGCCTGGTGGCGGCACGCAAGCTCGCCGAGGTCTACCCGGTGGAGCTCGTGAACTCGGTGAACCCGGACCGCATCGAGGGGCAGAAGACCGGCGCCTTCGAGATCGTCGACGCGCTCGGCGACGCCCCGGACATCCACGCGCTGCCGGTGGGCAACGCGGGCAACATCACCGCCTACTGGAAGGGCTTCCGCGAGTACGCGGGGCTTGACGCGGGCAGCAGCCTTCCGGCCGTGGCGACGCGCACCCCCGCGATGTGGGGCTTCCAGGCGGCCGGCTCGGCGCCGATCGTCGCGGGCCACCCCATCACACACCCCGAGACGATCGCGACGGCCATCCGGATCGGCAACCCAGCCTCGTGGGAGCAAGCCGAGCAGGCCCGGGACGCCTCGGGCGGGCTCATCGAGGCCGTCACCGACGAGCAGATCCTCGCGGCGCACCGCATCCTGTCGAGCGAGGTCGGCGTGTTCGTCGAGCCCGCCTCTGCGTCGGGTGTGGCCGGCATCCTCATGGCCGCGGAGCAGGGCCGGGTTCCCGCTGGCGCGCGCATCGTGGTGACGGTGACCGGGCACGGGCTCAAGGACCCGCAGTGGGCCCTGCGCAACGCCGACGGCTCCGACGTGACGCCGCAGCGGGTGGCGGCCGACGTCATGTCGATCGCCGACGCGCTCGAGCTCGGCTGAGCAGCCCATGATCCTCGGCCACGACCGCGCGAGGGCGCGCGTCCCGGCGACCAGCGCGAACCTGGGCCCCGGCTTCGACTCGCTCGGCCTCGCGCTCGCATTGCATGACGAACTCGAGGTGCGGGTCCAGCCCGCGGGCGTGCGGGTGCTGGTGACGGGGGAGGGCGCCGGCGAGGTGCCCGACGGCGAGAGCCACCTGGTGCTGCGCGCGCTGCGCCTGGCGCTGGACCACGTGGGCGCCCCGCAGCCCGGGCTGACGCTGACCTGCGTGAACCGCATCCCGCACGGGCGCGGCCTGGGCTCCTCGGCGGCGGCGGCCGTGGGCGGGCTGCTGCTCGCGCGCGCCTTGCTGGCCGACCCCTCGGCGCTGGACGACGACACGGTGCTGGCCCTGGCCACGCGGCTCGAGGGGCACCCGGACAACGCGGCACCCGCGCTGCTGGGCGACGCGACGATCGCCTGGACCGACGATGACGCTGACGGCGCCCGTCAGGCCCATGCTGCGTCGTTCCCGGTGCATCCCGAGATCGTCCCCGTGGTGCTGGTGCCCGAGGCGCGGCTCTCCACCCAGCATGCGCGCAGCGTCCTGCCCGCCGCGGTGCCCCATCGGGACGCGGCGTACCAGGCGGGCCGCGCGGCGCTGCTCGTGGAGGCGTTGAGCCGGCGCCCCGACCTGCTGCTGCCCGCCACGCAGGACCGCCTGCACCAGGAGCACCGCCGCGCGGTGATGCCCGAGTCGCTCGCGCTGGTCGACGAGTTGCGCGGGCAGGGCGTGGCAACCGTCGTGTCGGGTGCGGGCCCCACGGTGCTGGCCCTGACGCGCCGGGCCGGCGCGGGCACGGACGCCGATGAGGCGCTCGAGCGGGCTGTCGCCGCGCGCGCCGGCGCCTGGCGGCTGCTGCGGCCGGGTGTGGACTCCGACGGCGCGCAGACGTGGTCGGGCGCCTGATCGCCACGGGCATTCAGCCCTTCGAGTGAACGATGCGCGCGCGGTCTTCGGGCTTCGACGCGGTGTTACGATGATCGTGTTCCCTGGCCTCGTGCCTTCACGCCATGGCCTTTCCACGCGCGTTCAGCCGCACAGTTCTGTTGAGAGCTGACGAGCCGGGAACGATCCAGCCCACGTGCTCAGACGTCGTCGTACGCACGTGCTGCATCTCCACACCGATCCGGCCGCAACGGCCGGGCGTAGGCCGCGCCAGGGGCGCCGCCACCGACGAGGGGGAAGGGTCCTTCGTGACTGACACCATCGAGGCCGCCGTGAGCAAGAACTCCGACGGACCCAGCACCACGGGCGCGATCTCCGCACTGCGCCTGCCCCAGCTCCAGGCCCTGGCCGCTGAGCTCGGGGTCACCGGCACGTCGAAGATGCGCAAGAGCGATCTCATCGAGGCCATCAAGGCCAAGCGCGGCGGCTCCGCGCCGAAGTCCGCCGCGTCGACGTCGTCCGCGCCGAAGTCCCCGCGCCGCGCCGAGCCGGCCGAGTCCGTCCCCGCCGTGCCCGAGGTCCGCGTGGACGTCGAGAAGGCGCGGGCCGCGCAGGCCGCCGAGGCGCCTGTGCGCCGCCCCGACATCGCCGCCGAGCTGCAGGCCGTGGAGCGCAGCCTCGACCAGCGCATCGCCGCGGGCGAGACGCGGGACGACCG
>JAEWEI010000338.1 GCA_023389545.1 Actinomycetes bacterium
ACGCCATCAACCTCCCCTCCGGGCCCAACACGATCCTGGGCTGCCGGGCGGTCACGGTCAGTTGAGCCCGTCGCCGCCGGTCGCAGGGCAGCGACCGGCGGCGGTCGTCGGGCAGCGTCGCCGGCGCTGCGATCAGAGCGTTCCGCAGCAGTGCGGGAGCAGCCGGCGATCCGCCGCCCCCGGGGCTTCCGCCCCAGATCGGCGGCCGTGGAGTCGGCCGGCGTGAGCAGGAGGCACGAGAGAGGCCCCCGTCGGCGCGAGCAGGTGCTACCTGCCCGGCCCGGGGGCCTCTCGTTTGGCTGTTTGGCGGCTGACGCGTGCGCGCCCTACCGCATGTGGATGGGCTCGTCGCGCGACGGCTCGGGCTCGGACGCCGCAGCCGGGACCACTGCGGCTCGTCGTCGTCGCGCGACGACGACCACGCCCCACGCGGCCCCCAACAGGAGGACCCCGGCGAGGAATGCGGCGTCGGCCGCTCCCTCGTAGGGCGTGGCGTAGTGGAGGTCGACGGTCCAGTCGCCGGCGGGCAGGTCCGCGACGATGAGCCCTGCCGCTCCCATCCGCGGCTCAGCCTGTTGGCAGGTGTCCGCCGCACAGGCCTCCACCGCCCATCCCGGGTAGTACGCCTCGTTGAACAGCACCGATGTGCTGGACTCCGCCGAGACGCGGTAGCTGAGATGTCCCACGTTGTAGGCGTCGGGCTGGACGACGAGCCCGTCACCACAGTCCCCTGAGTCGGCGCACTCCTCGACGTCCGACACCGACGGCAGCTCGTCGTCGGCGCCGACGGCGATGCCCAGCCCGGGCGCCTCGTACAGTGCTGTCGTCTCCTGCGCGATCTCCGGATCCCTGAGGGCCGCAAGCGCGGCTTCGAAGGCAGGCTGGCCCTTGAGGTTCACGTACCCGCCGACTGCGTCCCGTCGGTCGTAGAACGAGGAGTTCCAGTTCACTGCGCCAGCCGAGACAGGCAGCTCGTCCAGGGCGACCCGCGCGGGGCGCTGGGTCGGTGACAACTCGAGCTGGGCGCCGTCCTCGATGAGCTCGTCGGACGTCTCACCCCAGACTGCTGTCTCGAGGGCGGCCCGCTCGGTGCGCCACGACGCGGTGATCGCATACGCCCAGGAGATTCCCGACAGCGCCCCCAGGACTGTCAGCACCGCGACCCATCGACGCAGGTCCCCGCGGTTGGCGTGCCATCGGGCCCGTCCGAACCCGCCCAGCAACGCCACGACGGCGGCGGAGGCGGCGAGCAGCGTCCACGGCTCGACCCAGCGTGAGACCTGGTAGTTGGCGCGCTCGGCGACGGCCAGGGCGAGCAGGACCATGCCCAGCAGGGCAGCACTCCCCCACGGGTGTGCCCACCGCCTCGTCGAGGGCTCGTCCGACCGGGCACGGGTGAGGGCGCCGGAGATCCCCGCCATGGCTGCGACCACCACGACGAGCAGGAGGTAGACGCGGAAGTCGGCCATGCGGAATCGGCTGAGGTCGAGCCCGGGGAGGGCCTCGAGCGCCGAGTACCACGGCATGAACGGCATGCCGAGGGCTAGCACCACTCCACCGGCCACGGCGCAGACCCGCACGAGCGGGTCGCGCCAGCGCACGAGGGCGAGCGCCGCCCAGCACGCCGCCGGCAGGAAGAACGCCCGCATCGAGGGGTCGTTCGGCAAGCCGACGAGGTCATACGGGTAGATCGTGGTGCCCACCATGCGCCAGTCGAAGACCGACTCGTCCACCCCTGTCGGCGATCCCGTGCCCCGCAGGCCGATCGCCGTCAGGTACTTCGGCGCCGACAGCAGGAGGGCGCCCACGCCCGCCACGCTCAGCGGAAGCAGGAAGTCCCGGAGTCGCGGCCTGCGCACGATCTGCGCGGTCACGACCCAGGCGATCCCGCAGTAGGCGGCGGCGACGATGACCCCGGGATAACTCCCGGCCAGGGCCTGCCACAACACCACCGCCGCGGCCGGGATCCCCCACCAACGCTTCCAGGCCCAGGTCGGCGACAGCACCGCGAGCACCCACGGCGCCCATGCGGCCCCTCGGACGATGTCGGGGTGCAGGGCGTTCGTGAAGAAGCTGGCCGCGAAGAAGTACGTCACCAGCCCGAACATCGTGGCCGATCGGGCCAGCCCCCACCGCCTGCCGAGCACGTAGGCGCCGAGGGCCCCGAAGGCGACATGCAGGGCCTGCAGCACCGCCGCGGCGTGGATGGAGTAGGGCGTGATCGCGGCCATGACCCCGATCGGCAGGTACCACGACCCGTTCTGGATCGAGACCGCGGCAGGGAAGCCACCCCACGAGTACGGCATCCATTGGGCGGGGTTCAGCAGTGAGCCGTCGCGCCACCAGGCGAGGGGCTCGTTGTTGTACGACCCGATGAAGTCGTCCGGCGCGGGAACGACGTTGCCCGTGAAGTAGTGCCAGAACATCAGCAGTTCCAGCACCACCAGCACGGCGGCGACCAGGGCGATCTCGCGGGCCCTCGCCCCGGTCAGCGCGCGACCGGCCCGGCTGCGCAGCAGCGCCTCCCAGCCCTGGCTCATGCAGGCAGGTCGGTGCTCTGGCGTGCGCTCGACAGCCCGCGTGCCTCGAGGTAGGACTCATAGTCCCGGATGTAGTCGTCCGAGTCATACGGCAGGGAGGCGAAGACGCCGAGCACCGCGTTGGCGCTGTAGCGGTACTGGGTGCCCCAGATCATCGCCGGCATGTACAGGCCGAGGTCGGGGCGGTCGAGCACGACCTCCTGGCGCTGGATGCCGTCGTCGACCACACAGGTGACCGAGCCGCTCAGGCTGACGAGGAACTGCTCGCACTTGAGATGGGCGTGCGCCCCCCGCACATCGCGGGTGGGCACGTCGAAGACGGTGAAATAGCGCGCGGGCCGGAAGGGCAGATCGTCGTCGAGCTCGGTGGAGACGAGCGAGCCCCGCAGGTCGTCGGCGCGACGGAGCGCGATCGTCGCGGCTCCGCCTATCAGGCTCTGGGGCGCGGCGGGGACCTGGGCGGCACGGGGCGCCTCGGCGTTCGGCCCGTAGCCGATGATGCGCGCGGGATTGCCCACCACGACGGCGTTCGCGGGCACGTCCTTCGTGACCACGGCGCCGGCGCCCACCATGGCGCCACGTCCCACGTGGATGCCGGGCAGGATGACCGCGCCGCCGCCGAGCGACGCGCCCTGGTCGATGCGCGTCGTCGGGAACGACTCGGGGTACTGCCTGCTGCGGGGGAACCGGTCATTGGTGAAGGTGACATTCGGCCCGACGAACACGTCGTCCGCCAGCCGCACGCCGTCCCACAGCTGGACGCCGCTCTTGATGGTCACCCGATCGCCCACGACGACGTCGTTCTCGATGAACACGTGGTCGCAGATGTTGCAGTCGGCGCCGATCACCGCGCCCGGCAGGACGTGGGCGAAGGCCCACACGCGAGTGCCGCGCCCGATCGTCGCCGTCTCGCAGACGCCCAGCTCATGCACGAAGAAGTCGGTCACGACGTCATCCCCTCTTGCTGTCGGGCCGCCTGTCGAGGCGCCGCCCGTCGAACGATCAGAAGTCCCCCCAGGAAGGTCAGGGGTGCGGTGACCAGCACGATGAGCCCTGAGTAGCCCGGCGGCATGCCCTGGCCGACGGCGACGGCGAGGACCCCCAGGCCCACGATGTAGACGCCGATGTACATGGCCACGTACTGGAGGATCTGCGCCCGCGCCATGTCGACCCGGTAGACGAATCGCCCGGCCATGAACGTCGAGAACAGGATCCCGAGGGCGAACACCACGGTGTAGGCCAGCCCGGGTGCGATGACGAGCGAGAGGAGCGACAGCAGCACTCCGGTCACCAGCGTGTTCGCGCCGCCTGCCACGCCGAATCTCAGCGCGGATCCCAGCAAGGCGCGCAGGTCAGTCGAGCGCACGCTCATAGACCTTGCTGCTCATCACGATGGAGGAGGGCCTCCTCTTGCTGTTCTCATAGGTGCGCCAGACGTACGAGCCCACCACCCCCAGGCCGTACAGGAGCGTGAACGTCGACAGCAGGATGGTCAGCATGAGCGGCGCGTAACCGCTGACCGCGATCCGGTCTGCCGCCCACCCCACGAACACGATGACGCTCGCGAGGATCGTCAGCACCATCCCCCCGGCGCCGACGCCGGTGAGGACCGAGATGGGCAGGTCCGTGAACGAGAACACCGAGTCCAGCAAGTAGCGGACCCGCCGGCGCATCGTCCACCCGCTCTTCCCGTGCTCGCGCTTGGACCGCGAGTAAGGGGCTTCCGCCCTGCGGTATCCCACCCAGTACAGCAGCCCCACCAGACTCGAGTGGGACTCGTCGAGCGCGAGCAGCTGTCGGGCGACGTCCCGCGTGCAGCCGAAGACGTCGACGCCGCCTCGCGGGATCTCAGGCTCGATCAGCTTGCGGTAGAGGCTCCAGAAGCTCCGCGACATGAGCGAGGAGAGCGCCGGGTCCTCACGTGACTCACGACGGCCGACGACCACGTCGTACTCGCCCGTGTCGAGCGTCTCGAAGAAGGTCAGCATGAGCTCGGGCGGCTCCTGCAGGTCGGCCGCCATCACGCCGA
>JAEWEI010000374.1 GCA_023389545.1 Actinomycetes bacterium
GTGCGCGCCCGCCAGCGCGGCGAGCAGCGGCGGGCGCACGCCGGCGGGCCCGACGATGTCGACCTCGCCGCGCGCGGGCGCCAGCTCGAGGGCTCGGGCGGCTGCGGGGTCGGCGAGGACGGCGGACAGGATTCCGGTGAGGTCCATGGTTCCCTTCGGGCCTTGCCCGGGGCCCGTCCGCGGTGGCGGACGACGCCGGGCGGGGGGCACGGCAGCACGAGAGCCCCGGATCCGGGGGGATACGGGGTGCGTGCGACATCTTACGTGCGCGGTCTGACGGCTTACGTGCGCGGTCTGACGGCTGAGTGGCGCCAGGCGCTTGACGGCTGGCGCGCCTCCGCCCGCCACACAGGGTGAAAAAACATCACGATTCGGACAGATCAGACACGGATGGCCGCCGGACGGATACCGTAGATGCGCCCGCTTTCGTACCTTTCGCCCCGCTTTAGGCATAGCCTGCGGCGCACAGACCAGCAAGGTGGCCGATGGACCTGCCCACCCGCCTCCACGCATCTCCGCGCGTGGAGGGCGCCCCAGCACACGATCGGGCGGGGGCCTGACGTGTACGTGACGCTCCGCGACCGGCCCGCAGGCGCCGTCGCGCGCTCCTCGGCGCACCGCGCTCGCGTGCCGTCCGTGGTGGTCACCCTCGGCGTGGTGAGCCTGCTCACCGACATCTCGTCCGAGGCGGTGGCCGCGGTGCTGCCCGTGTACCTCACGGCCGCCCTCGGGCTCTCGACGATCGCCTACGGGATCATCGACGGCCTGCTGCAGGGCATGAGCGCCCTCGTGCGGATCGGCGGCGGCTGGGCGGCCGATCGCGGCGACCGGCCCAAGTGGGTCGCGCTCGCCGGCTATGGGCTCTCCGCCCTCACCCGCGGCGGCCTGCTCCTCGCCACCGGGTTCGGCGCCGTGACGGCGCTGGTCGCCGCGGACCGCGTCGGCAAGGGCATCCGCACCGCCCCGCGCGACGCGATGATCTCGGCGGCCGCCGACCCCGACCACGTGGCGCGGGCATTCGGCGTGCACCGCATGCTCGACACCATCGGCGCGGCGCTCGGGCCGCTGCTCGCCTTCCTCATCCTGTGGGCGGTGCCTGACGGGTACCGCTCGGTCTTCGTCCTCTCCTTCGGCTGCGCGGTGCTGGGCGTCGCGGTGCTGGGGCTGCTCGTGCCGGACACGCGCCCCCGTCGGGAGCGCGCGCGGGCCGCCGGCCCCGCCAGTCCGGATGAGCCCGTGGTCGCCGCCCCACTGCCCACGCCAGGGACCGTGACCGGGCCGGTGGTGCTGCGCCACCTCGCCGATCCCCGCCTGCGCCGCCTGCTCCTCGTCGCGGGCGCCCTCGGCCTCCTCACGGTCGGCGACGGCTTCGTGTACCTCGCGCTGCAGGCCAGGGACGGCTTCGCGACGACGTGGTTCCCGCTGCTGTACGTCGGCTCGAACCTCGTCTACCTGCTCCTGGCCATCCCCGTCGGCCGGCTCGCGGACCGTGTGGGCCGGGGCCGCGTCCTCGTGGCGGGGCACCTGGCGCTGGCCGCCGCCTACCTCTGCGCCGGGCTGCAGACCGGGTGGGCCGGGGCGACCATCGCCGCCCTGGTGCTGATCGGCGTCTTCTACGCCGCGACCGACGGGGTGCTCGCGGCCCTCGCGGGACGGCTCGTCGACCCGGACGCGCGGGCCACCGCCATCGCCTCCGCGCAGACAGTCGTCGCCGTGGCCCGGATGCTCGCCTCCATCGGCTTCGGGCTGCTGTGGCACACGGTGGGCAGGGGTCCCGCGATGCTCACGATCGCCGGCGTGCTCACCGTCGCGCTGCCGGCCTGCTGGTGGGCGCTCCGCCCCGTCGACCGCGCGCCGTCCGACGCCGTCCCGTCGCAGGCGCGCTCATGAGGCGGCCGGGCGCCCGGGTGCTGGCCGTGGCGGTGCTCTGCCTGGTCGTGGCGGGCGGCGCCATCGCCCACCTCGCGGCGCAGCGCCGCTCCGCGCAAGCGCGCGTCGCCGCCGCGCCTCCAGTGGCGGTGACCAGCCTCGACGAGGTGCGGCGGGGACCGCACGTCGTCTTCCGCAGCACAGCTCCAGGCCCCGAGCACGGGCTGGTCGCCGCCGTGCCCGTCGGGGCGCCCGACGGGCCCCGCGCCTTCACCGACGTGGCGTGCGACCGGGTGGACGCGACAGCCGACGCCGCGTCGTGCCTGCGCACCGTGCGCGGCGTCGTCACCCGGTACGAGGCGCGCCTGCTCGACGCGGACTGGCAGACGGTGCAGACGTGGCCGCTGCCAGGGCTGCCGAGCCGCACCCGCCTGTCCGACGACGCGGCCCTGCTGTCCAGCACCTCGTTCGTCACTGGGCACTCCTACGCCTCCGTGGGCTTCTCCACCGAGACAGTCGTGCACCGGGCGGACGGCTCGAGCGTCGGCAACCTCGAGGAGTTCGCCCTGACGGTGGGCGGCGAGCCGTTCACCGCGCTCGACCGCAACATCTGGGGCGTCACGTTCATCGACGACGACGCGTTCTACGCGACGGCCGCGTCCCAGTCGGCCGGCGCCACCTGGCTGGTGCGCGGCAGCCTGTCCGCGCGCACGCTCGAGGCGCTGCGTGAGAACGTCGAGTGCCCGTCGCTCTCCCCCGACGGGAAGCGCGTGGCCTTCAAGCGGGACGTCGGCGACGGGGCCACGCCCTACTGGGCGATCGCTGTGCTCGACCTCGCGACAGGCGCCGAGACGGTGCTCGCCGAGGAGCGCGACGTGGACGACCAGGTCGAGTGGCTGGACGACGACACCCTGCTGTACGGCATGCCCCGCGAGGACGACGTGGGTGTCACCGACGTGTGGGCGATCCCCGCGCGCCCCGACGCCGCGGCACGCGTGCTGATCCCCCAAGCCTGGTCCCCCGCAGTCGTGCGAGACGGCTGACACCGGCAGGCGCACCCACCACACGACCGGCGGCGACACGAGAGGACCAGCATGACCCAGGCACCGAGCAGCACGGAGCGGGCCCAACCCGGCGACGCGCGCCCACCGACCACCACCGAGCAGCACCCGACGTCCGGGGGCGCCGCGCAGGGGGCGGCGCCCCGGGACGGCGCCTACGCGCTGGCGGCCCCCCATCGGGAGCGGGTCGCGGAGCTCGTCGCGCTCGCCGTGCG
>JAEWEI010000381.1 GCA_023389545.1 Actinomycetes bacterium
GGGTCGGTGGTGGCGACGCGGCGGACGTCGGCGTAGAGCTCGGCGATGCGGCGACGCCAGTCGTTGACCGCGAGCACGTCGGCGGCTGAGCCTCGGGCGTCCGGCATCTGGCCACCATGCCATGCGCCGCTGGGTTCGGCCGGGGGGCGCCTGGGCGTGTCAGGAGACCAGGTCAGCAGGTCGCGGTGACGTTCGGGGACCGACCGGGAGGGATGTGGACAACTCGACTCCGGGCTGGCGACGCGCCCGCTCTGCGGGTCCGTCAGCGCTCGTCGGGCTCGTCGCCTGCCGTGTTGTCGGGCGTCTGCGGCGCGGGGGCGGACTCGCGCAGGAACGCCTCCAGGAGTTGCTGCGACGGGATGAGCCCTTGCATGTCCGCCGAGGTGTCGCCGGTGGTGGCGCCCTTGATGGCCAGCACGGTGTTGTGCAGGTGCTCCATCTTGATGTCGAGCGCGTTCGCGACGTCGGCGGCGTCCTTGAGCTCGGTGAGCAGCTCGGCCGGGATCTCCTTGTCGTACTTGTAGTAGATCTTGTGCTCGAGGCTCGCCCAGAAGTCCATCGCGATGGTCCGGATCTGGATCTCGACGGTCACGGGCTCGACCCGGTCGGACATGAACACCGGCACCTGGACGATCAGGTGCAGGCTCTTGTAGCCGTTGGGCTTGGGCTCGGCGATGTAGTCGCGCTCGGCGAGCAGCGTGAGGTCCTGCTGGCCGACGAGCAGGTCGCGGATGCGGTAGATGTCCGACTGGAACGCGCAGGTCACCCGGACGCCGGCGATGTCGAACATCTGGGCCTTGATGTCCTCGAGCGTGAACGGGATGCCCTTGCGGTGCGCCTTCTGCAGGATGCTGTCCGGGGACTTGAGCCGCGAGCCGACGTGCTCGATGGGGTTGTAGCTGTGCGCGTAGTTGAACTCATCGCGCAGGATCGTCAGTTTGGTCATGACTTCGTCAAGGCCGAACCGGTACGCGAGCATGAACCTGGTGAAATCATCCCTGAGTTGCAAGATCGAGCCCATGTCGCGGCGATGCTCTGGCATGGAGTCGATCGTAGTCGGGGAGGCTGGGAGGGGTCTGGGACCCGGTTCGCAGCGGGTGGTTCCGGCACGTCGTCGACTAGCGCTCACGCGCCTCAGGTAGGCCTTCTCCGGCCGGTCGGCCACGGCTGCTGGAAGCGAGAGCAGCCCAGGCCTTGTTCTCGGATGCGTCTCTAAACGAGAATAGCGGAGCCGATCTTCTCGGTTACTGGAGGCCCAGCATGTCCGCTCAGCCCATCCCCGCCCACGACAGCGAGTCGCTGCCGTGGGTGTCCAGCAGCGGGCGCCGCGCCGAGAACGCCGAGTACAGCGCCTCGATCCCCCCGCTGATCGCCGACCTGAGCCTGCCCTCGTCGGCCGAGACCCTCGAACTCGCCCGCCAGGCAGAGGTCGAGATCGGAGTGCTCGAGCGCGCCTACGCCGGCCAGATCGCCACCTTGGAGCCCTTCTTGCTGCGCACCGAGGCGATCGCCTCCTCGCGCATCGAGGAGGAACTGACCACCGTCGACCAGTTGGCCCGCGCCCAGTACGGCATCCGAGCTCCGAAGACCGCTCGAACCGTCAAGGGCGCGATAGACGGGCTCAACTTGCTCGTGCACCGCGCCGCCGACGGCGTGGACCTCCAGGACATCCTCGCCGCCCACGTCCCGCTCATGGCCGACGACCGAGAAGAGCGGTGGGACGCGGGCAGACTGCGCTCGGCGCAGAACTGGATCGGAGGGTCCAACCGCTCGCCCCGAGGCGCCGTCCACGTCCCCCCGGCCCCCGAGCGCGTGCCCGAGCTCATGGCCGACCTGATCGCGTTCATGCGGCGCACGGACATCGACCCAGTGGTGCAGGCAGCGGTCGCGCACGCCCAGTTCGAGTCCATCCACCCGTTCACCGACGGCAACGGCCGCGTCGGCCGGTCGCTCATCAACGCCCTGTGGCGCTACCGCGGCGTGACCCGGGAGATGGCGGTGCCGGTCGCCTCTGCCATCGTGGCCGACCGCGATCTCTACTTCCAGCTGGTCAACGACTACCGCCAGGGCGAGGTCGAGCCGTTCGCGCGCTTCCTAGCGGACGCGGCATCTCGGGCAACAGCGGAGGCCACGGTCTCGGCTGAGCGGCTGATCGCGCTGCCCCACCAGTGGGCCGAGCAGATCCGGCCCCGGGCGGGGTCGGCGGCGGCTGCGCTGCTGCCGCTGCTGCCCCGCCATCCGATCGTCGATGCCGGCGATGTGGCCCGCCTGACCGGTGCGTCGCAGGCCCGGGCCTACGCGACGGTCGAGCGGCTGGTCGAAGCAGATGTGCTGCGCCCGATCACCCAGTCCAGGCGCGACATGGCTTGGGCCGCCGGCGAGGTCCTGGACGAGGCCGATCTGATGGTCGACCGGCTTCGCTTTCCCTGACGGCCGGCGGGTGCCCACTGCAGGACGGGCGCTGTTCAGCGCAGGCCGCGTTGCAGGGCGCGCAGCTCGCGCAGGCCCACGGCGGCGGCGACGAGCCCGGGCGCCCACGCCCACGGGCGGCCGCGCAGTGCCGCGAACGCGCAGAACAGCAGCACGAGCGCGCATCCGCCCACTGTCGCCACGCTCGCCCATCGGATCGACCTCACGGGTCGCACGCTACCCGCCGCGGATCGCCAAAGCCGTGTGCCTGGTCGGGTTTGGCCGCGGGGAGATGGCAGGGTACGAGGATGGACGTCAGGATTTTCACCGAACCCCAGCAGGGCGCCTCGTACGCGGACCTGCTCGCCGTCGCCACCGCCACCGAGGAGCTCGGCTTCGACGGCTTCTTCCGCTCCGACCACTACCTGCGGATGGGCGAGGGCGACGGCCTGCCCGGTCCGTCCGACGCGTGGACCACGCTGGCGGGGTTGGCGCGTGACACCCAGCGGGTGCGCCTCGGCACGCTCGTCTCGCCGATCACGTTCCGGCCGCCGGGCATCCTCGCGATCCAGGTCGCCCAGGTCGACGAGATGTCCGGCGGGCGGGTCGAGCTGGGCCTCGGCGCCGGCTGGTTCGAGGCCGAGCACACCGCGTACGGCATCCCGTACCCGGACAAGCGGATCGGGCGGCTCGAGGAGCAGCTCGAGGTGGTCACCGGGCTGTGGGGCACGCCTGTGGGTGAGCGTTACTCGCACGCGGGCGAGCACTACACGCTCAAGGACTCCCCGGCGCTGCCCAAGCCGGTGCAGGCCTCGCCGCTGGACCCGTCCCGTGCGGGGGTGCCGATCATCGTCGGCGGCCACGGCCCCAAGCGGACCCCGGCGCTGGCCGCCAAGTACGCGTCCGAGTTCAACCTGGGCTTCCCCGAGCTGGCGGATGTCGCGCCCAAGCTCGAGCGGGTGCGCGCGGCATGCCGCGACATCGGCCGCGACCCGGAGTCGCTGGTGATGTCGGTGGCGCTGGTGGCGTGCGTGGGGCGCGACGACGCCGAGGTGGACCGCCGGGCGGCTGCCATCGGCCGGGATCCGATCGAGGTGCGCTCGGTGGGCTTCGCTGGCACTCCGTCGGCCGTCGTGGACCGGATCGGCGCGCTCGGCGAGCTGGGCGTCTCTCGCGTGTACCTGCAGGTCCTGGACCTGCATGACCTGGACCACCTCGAGCTGGTCGCGCAGGAGGTCCTGCCGCAGCTCGGCTGACCCGCCGCGTCGCGCAGCCCCTTCCGGATGCCGGGAGGGGCTGCGCGCGTCTGCGCCCGACGACACCTCGACCGTGCGGTAAGTCTCGTATGTCGAGATCATCGGGGATGATCTGCCCCGACCTGCCGGGAGGCGGGTCCGGGCGGCGTGACCTGCGCAAACACCCCGAGCCCTGATCCTGATGAGGCGCTCCGCCGTGACCGCTCGCCATGCCATGCAGATCGGACAGGCCTAGACAAGTCGCCCATCGCTGTTACGTTCTGTGCGTATCCACCGGGTGAAGATGCGGCTTTCCTCCGCATCTGCGCACCTCAACCGGTGGGTCTGACGCCAACGCCGCCGCCGCCCCAGGTGACGGGTCCACTGACCCGCCGCCCTCCGCACCGGCCCGACGTTGGGGGACCCATGGCAGCAACCACGTTCGAACGGCTCGTCACCGAGCCGCGCACCACCGGCATACCGAGGCGCCCGGCCCGCACCTCAGAGAACGAGGCCGCGCACTCGCCGTCCTTCATGCTGCTCGTGGCGCTGGCCTGCGCCGGGGTGCTCCTGTACGCCGCCTTCCTGCTCAACCCCGGCAACCGCGGGGACTGGCTGCCCTGGTCCATGGTCATCACCGCCGAGGCCGTGCTGATCGTCCACGCCCTGCTATCGCTGTGGACGATGCTCTCCAGCGGGCACAACCCGCGCGGCTTCGCGTTCCACCACGCCCAGGACTCGCTGTACGACATGGACGAGATCCTGCGCGACGGCACCGCGGACAGCCCGCACCGCTGGCCGATGCGCCTGCACGGCGACCAGGTGGGCATCGACGTGTTCATCACGACGTACGGCGAGGACATCGCCACCATCCGGCGCACCGTGACCGCCGCCCTCGCGATGCAGGGCGAGCACGTGACGTGGGTGCTCGACGACGGCAGGTCAGACGAGGTGCGCGACCTGGCCGCCGAGCTGGGCGCCCGGTATGTGCGCCGGCTCAGCAAGAACGGCGCCAAGGCGGGGAACATCAACCACGCGCTGACCATCACCCGCGGCGAGCTGTTCGTCATCTTCGACGCGGACTTCGTCCCCGAGCCCGGCTTCCTGCACGAGACAGTGCCGTTCTTCGCGACCTCGGACGTGGCGTTCGTGCAGACCCCGCAGGTCTACGGCAACCTGCACAACCTCATCTCGCGCGGCGCCGGGTACATGCAGGCCGTCTTCTACCGGTACATCCAGCCGGGCCGGAACAAGTTCAACTCCGCGTTCTGCGTGGGCACCAACGTCATCTTCCGGCGGCGGGCCATCCTCGACGTCGGCGGCATGTACTCCGACTCGAAGTCCGAGGACGTGTGGACGTCGCTGCGGCTGCACGAGGCGGGCTGGCGCTCCATCTACATCCCGATGCCGCTCGCGGTGGGGGACACCCCCGAGACGGTCGAGGCGTACACCAAGCAGCAGCTCCGCTGGGCGACTGGCGGCTTCGAGATCATGTTCACGCACAACCCGCTGGCCAAGAAGCGCAACCTCACGCTCGACCAGCGGCTGCAGTACTGGGTGACGTCCACGCACTACCTGACGGGCATCGCGCCCCTGCTGCTGCTGCTCGTGCCACCACTGCAGGTGTACTTCGGCCTGACCCCCATGCAGCTCCACATGTCACCGATCACGTGGGCGCTGGCGTACGCGGGGTTCTACGTGATGCAGATCGTCGTGGCGTTCTACACGCTCGGCTCATTCCGGTGGGAGACGTTGATGCTCGCCACCGTCTCGTTCCCGATCTACACCCGCGCGCTCGTCAACGCGTTCTTCCGCCGCGAGCAGCAGTGGCACGTGACCGGCAGCCTGGGCCGCGCGGCCTCGCCGTTCAACTTCATGATGCCGCAGGTGCTGTTCTTCGTCTTCCTGCTGCTGACGTCCGTGGTGGGCGCCTGGAAGGACCTCGGCAACGGGTCGCTCTCGCTGGCCCTGGCGTGGAACACCACCAACACCCTGATCCTCGGCGCCTTCGTCGTGACCGCCGCGCGCGAGGCGCGCCAGTCGCGCCGGGCCGCCGCCCTGACCTCCGGAGGTGCCGCATGACCTGGAGCAACCGCCTTCGCCTGACGTTCGGACTGCTCGTCGTCGTGGCCGCGACCCTGCTGCTCACCTACCAGCTCAACGAGCGCGAGGGCCGCGCCGGCAGCTCGTCCGCGCAGATCGCCGCATTGACGTACCACGTGGGATCGCCGTACGCCGGGCTGGTCGTCGACCAGCTCGTGGAGCCCGGCGACGCGGTCGAGGAGGGTGACGCGCTGTTCGTCATCGACAGCGCCGCGCTCCGGCACGACAGGGAGATCGGCTTCGCCCCGGTGGAGACCGCCGCGAGCGCCGTCGACGCCGAGGGGCGGCTCGTGGTCAAGGCCACCGGCCCTGGCACCATCGTGAGCCTCAAGGCGGAGCGCGGCACGTTCGTCGAGGCGGTCGGCGACCTGGCCGTCGTGGAGAAGGCCGACAGCCTCTACGTGCAGGCCGAGTACACGCTCTCCGCGAAGGACTACGCGCGCGTCGAGGACGCGGCGGCCGTCACCATCGTGCTGCCCAACCAGCAGCGCATCGTCGGGCAGGTGGACGAGGTCTCGGTGCAGACCGTCGCGAGCCAGGCCCAGGCCGTGGTGAAGGTGCGCTCCGACGGCCTGGTGAAGGGCGACGCCAACGGGCTCGTCGCTGCCGGGACCCCCGTGACCGCCGAGTTGGCGCTGCGCAACGACGGCGTCGTCACCCGCGCTGTGGACGCCGTCAAGGGGTACCTGCGCGAGGCGGGCCTGTGACGGGCCGGGGCAGCGTGCTGATCGCGCTAGGGGTCCTGGTGGCCGGCGTGCTGGTGGTCGCCACCGCCATGGTGCTGGGCTCGACGGCGGGCAAGGTCGACGCCCTCGACGGCGCCGTGCACGTGGACGGCGGCGAGGACCCGTCGGGCCCGCCCGACGCCGCGCTGCCCCCGGCGGATCCGGCGGCGCTCGTCGCGGGGGTCGAGCACGCCGACGCGGCACGGCTCGACCCGGTGCGGCTCGCCCCCGGCCTGACGCCGCCCACCAACCGCTGGTTCAGCGGCCTGGTGTTCGGGGAGCAGCCGCAACCCGTCTTCGCCTTGCCCGCCTCCTTCGCGCTCACCGGCTCCGGCTTCGAGATCGGGCTGCCGCAGCCGCAGACGAGCGAGAAGCTCATCATCGGGGGCCATGTGCCGGATGTGAGCGTGGACGCGGGCGCCGCGCGTGCCCAGGTCAGCGCCTACGACGCCGCCACCGTCACCGTCGAGCTGCTCGACGCGGCCGACCGTGCCGTGGGTCGGGTGGTCCTCGCCCAGGGGTCGCCGTTCGTCAGCTTCACCGCGGCCGTCGACACCACGTTGACGCTCGACGCCGCGTTCGCCGCGGCCACCGAGGGCTTGGCCTCGAGCACTGTGCGCGGCGTCGAGTGGATGCTCAGCGCCCCGCGCGGCGCGCTCGCGGACACGACCGTGCGGCTCGGCGCCGGCCAGAGCGCGAGCTGGTTCCCCGTGCCGACGGACCTGCCCTCGGGCGGCCTGGAGGCGTTGGCGCTCGCGGCAGCGGACCCGGTGGTGGGCTCCGAGGTCGCCTACGGCGTCGGCGACGGGATCGCGCGGACCACCCTCTCCTACCGCACGGCAGGGGGGTCCTCGACTGTCTACGCGACCATGCCGCATCACCGGCAGGGCGAGCAGCCGAGCCGGGAGCGCTGCAACCTGGGCTCCTACCCGAGCGTCTACGGCGCCCTCGAGCTGTGCCTGGGCTCGCGGCTCACGTCGTGGGCGCCCGTGGTCGAGGCTGCGGGGGAGCTCGACCTGGGCGCCGTGCCCGCCGCCCGCCGCGCCGCGATCGTCGAGCAGCTCGCGGCCGACGTCGCCGCGACACCGCCGTTCCCGTCGGACACGTACTTCGGAGGCAAGTCGCTGTACCGCGCGGCGACGCTCGTGACCCTGGGCCGCCAGCTCGGCGCGGACGACGTGGTGGCCCCGCTGCGCGAGCAGACCCTGACGGCGTTGCGCGAGTGGACCGAGCCGGATGGCTGCGCGCGTCGTGATGCCCGCTGCTTCGTGTACGACGAGGACGCGCGGGGCGTCGTCGGGCTCACCCCTTCCTTCGGCTCGGAGGAGTTCAACGACCACCACTTCCACTACGGCTACTTCCTGGCCACGGCGGGCCTCCTGGCCGCCGACGATCCGGCCCTCGCCGCGGAGCTGGCGCCCGTGCTGGACCTGCTGGCCCAGGACGTCGCCGCCGCCGAGGGCAGCGAGTGGTTCCCGCAGCTGCGGGCCTTCGACGTGTACGCCGGCCACGCCTGGGCATCGGGCCCCGCGCCGTTCGCGGACGGCAACAACCAGGAGTCGAGCTCGGAGGCCGTCACCGCGTGGAACGGCCTGGGGCTATGGGCTGCCGCGTCCGGGCAGGACGAGCTCGGGGTGCAGGCCGCCTGGCTGGCCTCCACCGAGGCCGCCTCGACCCGCGCCTACTGGACGTCGCTCGACCTGGCCGATCCGGTGTACGACGGGTTCGACCACCACGTCATGGCGCTCAACTGGGGAGGCAAGCGGGACTACGCCACCTGGTTCAGCCCGGATCCGGCCGCCATGCTCGCGATCCAGCTCATCCCGATGAGCCCTGTCGCGGGGTACCTGGTGCAGGGCGACGCCGACGCGGCCGCCCGGGTGGCCCGGATCACCGCGCAGGTCGAGGAGGCGACGCCGGGCGGTTTCGACGTGAAATTCGGCGACTACCTGCTGATGTACCTCGCGATGGCCGGCCCGGAGGAGGCCGAGCGGGCGTGGCAGGCCGCGCCCGGGCTGTCCGACACCTCGATCGACGACGGCAGCTCGCGCGCCTACCTGCTCGCGTTCGTGGCGTCCGTGGCGTCCGGGAGCGGTCCCGGATCGACCGAGGGCTGACGCGCCGCGCGCCAGATGCCGTGCGCGGTGCCGGCCAGGAGCACCACGAGCAGCACGTTGCGCAGCACCAGGGCGAGGGTCCCCGGGACCTCGCCTCGCAGCACGTCGCTGTAGCGCAGGGGGTAGACGACCTGGGTCAGCACCGCCAGGCCCAGCACCCACCACGCCGCCCGTCGCCAGCGCGGCAGCCCCAGGGCCAGCGCCACCGCGACGGGCGGCGCCAGCCACCCGAGGAACTGCGGTGAGCCCACCTTGTTGAACACGATCAGCACTGTGGTGACGAGGAGGGCGCCGCGCAGCACGAACTCCTCGGACGTCGCCCAGCGGCGCTCGGGATGGCCGCGGAGGTGGGCCCACCACAGCAGGGCCACCGCCGCGGCCAGCCCGAGCGGCAGCAGCGCGCCGAGCGCGTCCGCGGCGAGCGCAGTGCCGGGGGCGCTGACCTCCCAGGTGATCAGCTCGACGTTGAGGTAGCGCTCCACGGTGGGGGAGAACAACCCGAACAGCACCCACGGAGTCGCGCCCACGGACTCGATCTGCAGGCCCCGTGATCCCTGCTGGGTGAGGAAGCTCGTGAGGTGCGACAGCCCCCCGCCCAGCGCGACAGCGCCTGCCACCACCACGCACGCCAGCGCGGCGGGCAGCACCACATCGCGCCACGGTCGGCGCACCGCGAGCACCAGCGGCAGCAGGATCGCGCCGGGCGCCACCTTGATCCAGGCGCCCACGGTCAGCAGAGCGGACGCGACCCGGGGGCGGCGCGCGGCGACCAGGAGGGCGGCCACCACCACGGGCGCCACGATCGGGTCCAGGCGTCCCACCGCCACCGGGCCCAGGCCGGCGATGAATGCCAGCCACCACCAGGCGCCGCGCGCCGGGTCCACCGGCGGGCGGGAGCCGTCTGCCGTGCGGGCGCGGAGCAGCGCCATGATCGCGAGCCCGTTGAGCACCGTGACCAGCAGCACCCAGGCGACCTGGTAGCCCCAGGTGCTGGTTGTGGTGACGAGGGCAGCGAGCGCCATCGGCGCGATCGCCCCCGCCGGGTACACCCAGTCGCCCGAGAGCACGGGCCAGGCGCCGTGCTCGAAGCCGAGCTGCATCCACTGCCGGTACAGCTCGACGTCGTTGAAGAAGGACCGGCCTTGCAGCACCGTCCCGGCGAATGCCACCCACGCGTGCGTCAGCACGAACGCCGTCCACAGTGCCGGGCGCGAGCTCAGCAGGCGGCCGGTGCTCAGGGGAACCTCCGGACGGCTCAGCGGGAGGGGCGGCGAACAGCGGCGCCACCGACACAACGTGGGCTCATGCTAACCGGGCGCCGCACGGGTGGACGGGCGCCCGGCACGCCCACCTCGGGTCGCTACTCTCTGCACGGGTCGCGGCCAGAGGCCGACGGGGCGGACCCGGTCACCCCCCACCACTGAAGGAGTCCCCTACGTGAGCAGTATCGGATGGCGAGTGCACGGAGACGGGCGCACAGTCCGCACGGGCGCGGTGGTCGCCCCCGATGAGCGGCTGAGCTGGCCGCGCACCATCGGCATCGGCATGCAGCACGTCGTGGCCATGTTCGGCTCGACGTTCCTGGTGCCGATCATCACCGGCCTGTCACCCGCGACGACGCTGTTCTTCTCGGCCGTCGGCACGGTTCTGTTCCTGCTCATCACCGGGAACAAGCTCCCCAGCTACCTCGGGTCGAGCTTCGCGTTCATCGCGCCCATCACGGCGGCGACCGCCTCTGGCGGCGAGTCGGTGGCGCTGGGCGGCGTGGTCGTCACCGGCCTGCTGCTCACGGCCATCGGCCTGGTGGTGCACGTCGCGGGCGCGCACTGGATCGAGAAGGTCATGCCGCCGGTGGTCACCGGCTCGATCGTCGCGCTCATCGGGCTCAACCTGGCGCCCGTCGCCTGGGGCACGTGCAACCAGTCTGTGGTGGGCGGCGAGATCGTCGAGTCGTGCACGTCGGGCTTCCGCGCGGCGCCCATCACCGCCCTGGTGACGCTGTTCGCGATCATCCTCACGACAGTGCTGTTCCGCGGCATCCTGGGGCGCCTCGCGATCCTGGTGGGCGTCATCATCGGGTACGTCGTCGCGGCCATCCGCGGCGAGGTCGACTTCACCTCCGTGCACGAGGCGTCCTGGTTCGGCCTGCCGCACTTCATCACGCCCACGTTCGACCTGGCCGTGCTGGGGCTGTTCGTGCCCGTGGTGCTCGTGCTCATCGCGGAGAACGTCGGCCACGTGAAGTCCGTGTCCGCGATGACCGGCAAGGACCTCGACCCGCTCACCGGCCGCGCCCTGGTGGCCGACGGCATCGCCACCACGCTCGCCGGCGCGGGCGGCGGCTCGGGCACCACCACCTACGCCGAGAACATCGGCGTCATGGCGGCCACCCGCATCTACTCGACGGCCGCCTACTGGGTGGCCGCCGCCACGGCGCTGGTGCTGAGCCTGTCGCCCAAGTTCGGCGCCCTCATCGCCACCATCCCCGCCGGGGTGCTCGGCGGCGCCACGACAGTGCTCTACGGGATGATCGGCATCCTCGGCGCCCGGATCTGGGTGCAGAACAGGGTCGACTTCTCCAACCCGGTGAACCTCACCACGGCGGCCGTCGCGCTCATCGTGGGCATCGCCAACTACACATGGGTGGCGGGCGACATCACGTTCGAGGGCATCGCGCTCGGCTCCGCCGCCGCCATCGGCGTCTACCACCTGATGAACGGGCTGGCACGCTGGCGCGGCACGTCCCAGGAGGCCGCGAGCCCGGCGTCCGTGCCGAACGGCACCGAGCTCGAGAGCGTCGAGCGCGCGCCGCAGGCCTGACGCCGAGCGGCGCGACACCCGCACCGACGGGCTCCACACGACGAGGCCGGACCGCCTTCTGGCGGTCCGGCCTCGTCATGTCGTGTGTGGGGCGCCTGGGGCTACTCGCCCTCGACCACCACTTCGCCCTCGACGGGCTCCTCGTCAGCGGGGACGTCCTCGGCGCCCGGCTCCGACGATGAGGCGACGGACGGCGCGGGCGCGGGCACGACCTCGTCGATGGGCCGGCAGCCCGCGGCGCCCACCAGCTCGAGCGCAGGGTCGAGGGTGACCTCGTCCGCGGGGACCAGGTCGTTGAAGCGCTCCCCGACGATCAGGTCGACGGTGGCGTCCTGCCGCTCGTCGAGCACCATGACGGGGTCCTCGAGGTGCGCGGCGAGGGTGTACGCCGCCGCGACGCCCGAGGCGCCGAAGGACAGCCGGGCCGCGTCCCCGAGCCGGAGCGTCGCGTTCGCGACGGTGGCGACCGCGAAGCCACGCTCAGTCAGCGCAGTGGCGGTCGAGCCGGCCAGCCCGCTCGCGTTCGAGCCGTTGTAGACGTTGACCGTCACCTCGCCGACCGCCACAGGCAGCGCGCCCGTCGGAGGGCACGGGACGATGGAGCCGACGCCCGGTGTGGGGCTCGCGGTGCTGAAGTCGCGGGCCAGGAACGGCAGGTCCACGGCGCCGGAGAACACAGCGGCTGACCCGATCCCCGCGACTGCGAGGCCGGCGAGGAGCAGGCCGAAGATCCCCGCCTGGCGTTCATGCATGCGGCGCCGGCGCAGGTCTCGGGCGCGATCCGGGTCGGTGGTCATGGTCTGGCTGCTTCGCTCACTCGGTCGTCTCGCTCACTCGGTGGTCTCGCCTGTGCGGTCTTCTCGTCCGGCGGTCTCGATCACCAGCACGCGGGCGTGCAGGATCGGGCGCTGGTGCAGGGCCGCCCGCACCGCGCGGTGCAGGCCGTCCTCCAGGTACATCACACCCCTCCACTGCACCACATGCGCGAACAGGTCGCCGTAGAAGGTCGAGTCCTCGGACAGCAGGTTGTCGAGGTTCAGGGTGCCCTTGGTCGTCACGAGCTCGTCGAGGCGCACCTGGCGGGGGGCGACCTCGGCCCACTGCTTGGGCGTCACGAGCCCGTGGTCCGGATAGGGCCTGCCTTCGCCCACGGCCTTGAAGATCACGGGCGCGAGTCTAGGCGTAGCGCCTGCCGGGACCGGGCTGCCACGCAGATCCGTGCGCGGTGCACACCGCACGGGTGCAGAAGCCACATGCCCGCGCAGGGCGCCGGCGTGCCGTCACACCCACGTCACGCGCCCGTCACCGAGCGCCGCGCCGGGATGCCCGCGGGGGGCGCGGCGCCCGGCTGCGCACCGTCGGCGCGCGCCCTCGGGCGACCTGTGGTCTGCTCGATCTGCCACGCGACGGGGAGTGGCGGGGCTCCTGGGGGAGGGGTGCCATGGAAGCGGCAGTGCGCCATCAGGTCAGCCTGCTGGGCGGGTTCCGGCTCGTGGTCGACGGGCAGGACGTCGAGGTCCCGGCCACCACCCAGCGGATCGTCTCGGTGCTGGCGCTGCGCGGTCGCAGCAGGCGGGGGCGGCTCGCGGGCGTGCTGTGGCCGGGCGCCCCTGAGGCGCGGGCCCTCGCGAGCCTGCGGACGGCGATCTGGCGGGCCAATCAACTCGCCCACGGGCTCATCGGCACGGCCCAGGACACCGTGGTGCTCGGACCCGACGTGGACGTCGACGTCACCAGGCTCGTCCACGGCGCGCACGCCGTGATGGCGGCCCGAGGCCCGCTGCCGGAGGGGGACGACCCCGCGCGGTACGCCGCAGGCGACCTGCTGCCCGGCTGGGACGACGAATGGCTCGCGGGAGACCGGGAGCGGCTGCGGCAGCTGACGCTGCATGTGCTGGAGGCCCGCGCCGTGCAGCTCGCCCGGAGCGGGCGGTTCGGCCTGGCGCTGGAGGCGGCCCTCGGCGCGCTGCGCAGCGACCCGCTGCGGGAGAGCGCCCACCGCACAGTCATCCGCATCCACCTCGCGGAGGGCAATCAGGCCGAGGCTTTGCACGCCTACCTGGAGTGCGCGGGGGTGCTCAGGCGCCAGCTCGGCGTGGCGCCGTCAGCGGAGACCAGCCGCCTGGTGGCCGCGGTGGCCGGCGCCGTGCGCACGGCCCGGGGCACATCCGTCACCATGGGGGCGTGACCTCACGACTCTCCGTCACCGAGCTCCCCGAGCGCGTCAGGCGGCTCGCTCGGGCGCACCCCGGCCGTCGCGTCGTCATCGGCATCGTGGGCCCGCCCGGCGCGGGTAAGTCGACGGTGGCCGGGCAGCTCGCCGAGCGGCTCGGCGACGAGGCGGGTGTGCTCCCCATGGACGGCTTCCACCTCGCCCAGCGTGAGCTCGGGCGGCTGGGCCGGGCCGAGCGGAAGGGCGCGCCCGACACGTTCGACGTCGACGGCTACGTGAGCGCCCTGGCCCGGGTGCGCGCCGACACCGCGGCCACGGTGTACGTCCCGGAGTTCGACAGGGGCCTCGAGGAGCCCATCGCGTGCGCGCTGCCGTTCGGCCCCGCCGTGCGCCTCGTGCTCACCGAGGGCAACTACCTGCTACATGACGAGGGCGGCTGGGAGCAGGTGCGCGCGCTGCTCGACGAGTGCTGGTACCTCGACGTGGACGACGCGGTGCGCGTGGCGCGGCTCGTGGACCGGCACATCCGGCACGGGCGGTCCGAGCCTGCGGCGCGGGCCTGGGTCGAGCAGGTGGACGAGCGGAACACCGCGCTCGTGGCGCGGGGGCGTGAGCGGGCGGACGCGCTGGTCGCGCTCGACTGACCGGCCGCGCTCGGGCGGCGCGGGGGCCGACGGCGAAGCGGCCGCGCTCCCCATGACGGGGTGCGCGGCCGCTCAGCGGATCGGGCGGGTGGGGCTGGCGATCAGGCGGTGGCGCTCGCCACGTACGCGTCGATCTCCGCGAGGTAGCCGGCCTTCGCCTCGTCGTCGAGCCACGACGCCTCGAACGAGTTCTTGGCGAGCCGCACCACGTCGTCCAGGCTGAGCCCCGCCTTCGCGACGAGCGCGTCGTAGTTGCCGGCGACGTAGGCGCCGAAGTACGCCGGGTCGTCGGAGTTGATCATGATCTTCACGTCGTCGTGCAGCAGCTGGACGATCTCGTCGGCCTTCATGTCGTCGGTGACGAAGCTGTTCGACACCGGGCAGGACGTCAGGCCGATGCCGCGCTCGCGGACCACGTCGACGAGGGACGGGTCCTCGACGATGTTGGTGCCGTGGTCGATGCGGTCGACGCCGATCTCCTCGATGACCTGGCGGATGTTCTCGATGCTGCCGACCTGGTCGATGTCGCAGTGCATCGTGAGCTTGAGGCCCAGCTCGCGGGCGCGCGCGAACGTGTCGGCGAACTTGCGCGGCGGGTTGTCCCGCTCGTCGGAGTCGAGGCCCACGCCCACGATGAGGTCCAGGTACGGGGTGGCGGCCTCGAGGGTCTGCGCGGCCGACTCGGCGCTGTGGTCCCGCAGGAAGCACATGATGAGCGCCGAGGAGATGCCCAGCTCCGCGCGGGCGTCGACGGTGGCCCGGTGGTAGCCGGTGACGACGTCGGCGAACGGCACGCCACGGGTCGTGTGGGCCTGCGGGTCGAAGAACATCTCGACGTGGCGCACGCCCTGGTCGGCGGCGCGGCGCAGGTACGCCAGGGCCAGGTCGTAGAAGTCCTGCTCGGTGCGCAGCACCTCCATCGCCGGGTAGTACACGGCGAGGAAGCTGGACAGGTCGTTGAACTCGTAGGTGGCCTGGACCTCGGCGACGGTCTTCTGGTCGAGCTCGATGCCGTTGCGCTGCGCCAGCGCGAGCTTGAGGTCCGGCTCGAGGGTCCCCTCGAGGTGCAGGTGCAACTCGGCCTTGGGCAGGCCGGCGATGAAGGCCGGGGTGGGCGCGGGGGCGGTGGGCATGCGTGTGGTCCGTTCACTCAGGGATGACTCGTGAGGGACGTTATCAGGACGTGATGCTGTGACCGAGGTCACGTTCGAGGGTAACGCCGGGGGCGTTCTGGTTCCTCCCGCCGGCACGTCACTGCCCCGCGCCGAGGTTGCCCGTCAGGCGGCGGTGCCGATCGGCGGAGGCCGCGTCGAGCCCGGTGATGGCCACCCGCTTGCCGCGCGTCGCGTATTTGGTGGTGATGGCGTCGAGCGTCGCCACAGTGGACGCGTCCCACACCTGCGCGCCGGACAGGTCGATGACCACGCTCTCCGGGTCGCCCGCGTAGTCGAACTGGTAGACGAGGTCGTTCGAGGACGCGAAGAACAACGCGCCGGTGACGACGTACTCGCAGCCCTCGTCGGTCACGCGCCGGGTGACCTGGGTGAGGTGCGCGACGCGCCGCGCGAACAGCACGGTGGCGACCAGCACCCCCGCGATGACGCCGATCGCCAGGTTGTGGGTGGCCACCACGACGGCCACCGTCGTGACCATCACCGCCGTCTCGCTGAGCGGCATGCGGCGCAGCGTGGACGGGCGGATCGAGTGCCAGTCGAACGTCGCCACGGAGACCATGACCATCACGGCGACGAGCGCCGCCATCGGGATCAGGCCCACCACATCGCCCAGGCCTACCACCAGTGCGAGCAGGAACACCCCGGCCAGGAACGTGGAGATCCGGGTGCGGGCCCCGGAGGCCTTCACGTTGATCATCGTCTGGCCGATCATCGCGCAGCCGCCCATGCCGCCGAAGAAGCCCGTGATGATGTTCGCCGCGCCCTGGCCCCACGCCTCACGGCTTTTGTTCGAGTGGGTGTCGGTGATGTCGTCCACCAGCTTGGCGGTCATCAGCGACTCCAGCAGGCCCACCAGCGCCATCGCCAGCGCGTACGGCGCGATGATGCCCAACGTCTCCAGCGTGAGCGGGACCTGGGGGAGCAGCAGCATGGGCAGCGACTCCGGCAGCTCGCCCTGGTCGCCGACGTTCGGCACCGTCAGCCCCGCCGCGACGGTGACGACGGTGAGCAGCACGATCGCTACCAGCGCCGCCGGCACAGCGGTGGTCAGACGGGGCAGCAGCGCGATGATCGCGACCCCGGCGGCGAACAGCGCGTACACCGTCCACGGCACGTTGCGCAGGTACGGGAGCTGGGACAGCACCACCAGGATCGCCAGCGCGTTGACGAAGCCGATCATCACCGAGCGCGGGATGAACCGCAGCAGGCGCGCCACCCCCAGCGCGCCCATCGCCACCTGCACCACACCCGCCAAGATCACCGTGGCGATCAGGTAGTCCACCCCGTGATCGCGCACCACCGGCGCGACCACCAGGGCCACAGCGCCCGTCGCCGCCGAGATCATCGCCGGGCGTCCGCCCAGGAACGCGATCGAGACGGCCATGGTGAACGACGCGAAGATGCCGAGCCGCGGGTCCACCCCCGCGATGATCGAGAAGGACAGCGCCTCCGGGATCAAAGCGAGTGCCACCACCAGGCCGCCCAGCACCTCGGTGCGCAGCCGCTTGCCGGAGCGCAGGGCGCCCAGCACCGAGTGCGCCTGGTCCGCCTCGGGGATGGCAGGGGTCGACGCGGGCTCGCGCAGCGCGGTCTCGGTTCGCGGGGCGTCCATCGGGCGGTGTCCATCCCTCAAGCAGGCGCACCCGTGGAGGTGCGCATCAGGTCGTCGTGGGCGCCGTCCGGGGCGGGCCCCGCCCTCAGGTGAGCAGGTCTCGCACGAGCGCCGGCAGGGCCACCTCGATGGGCCTCCGGTCGACGGTGTCGGCGAGCCGATCGTACGGCGTGGGCTCCGCGTTCACGATCAGGATGCGGGCGCCCGCCTCCGCGGCGACGGACGTGAGGCTCGCGGCCGGCTGCACGGTGAGCGTGGACCCGACGGCGACGAACACGTCGCAGGACGCGGCGGCCTCGACGGCGGCGTCCAGCACATCGGCGGGCAGCGGCTCGCCGAACATCACGACGCCGGTGGCCAGCGGGCCGCCGCAGCGCGCGCAGTGCGGATCCGGGTCGATGTCGAGCCGTGCCATCACGTCGGCCGTCGGCTCCGGCGCCGAGCACCGCAGGCAGCGCGAGCCCGCCAGGCTGCCGTGCAACTCGAGCACCTTCGACGCGGGCAGGCCGGCACGCTGGTGCAGGCCGTCGAAGTTCTGCGTGGCGACGGCCCGCAGCGCCCCCGCCCGGTCCAGGTCCGCCAGCGCGAGGTGGCCCGGGGTCGGCTGCGCCGTCCACAGCGGGTGGTCCCGCCACATCTGCCAGGCCCGGCGGCGGATGTCGGGCTCAACGAGGTACCAGTCGAGCTCCAGCAGGCGCGAGGCCTGCGGGTCGCGGGTCCACACGCCATTCGGGCCCCGGAAGTCGGGGATGCCCGAGCCGGTGGAGATGCCGGCCCCGGTCAGCACGGTGGCCGAGGGCGCCGAGTCGTTCGGGGTCTGCGCTGCGTCTGCCACGCGCCCGACGCTACGCCAGCGACCTCGACGCCCCGGCGTCGACCGCCTCGCGCTCGGCCCGCTGCTTGATGCCGCGCAGCATGCGCTGCGTCATCAACAGGCTGACCCACTCGATCGGCTCGACGAGCAGCGCCGACCACGGCGCCGCGTACCCGTAGCGCTCGCGGACCACCAGGCGCGTCGTGCCGCCTGGGCCGTCGCGCAGCACGAAGGCCCAGGTGAACTCGACGGGCGCCTTCCCGGTGGGGTCGACAGCCCTCAACACGAGCGCGCGGCGCGGGTCCACGATCTCCACGCGCAGCCCGCCGTCGGGATGCAGCCGCACCTCGTCGCCCACGGCCAGGTCCTGCCACGCGGGAACGATGCGGTCCGAGCTGTGGATGTCACAGCCCACCAGGTTCTCCAGCGCGTCATAGCTGTAGAAGCCCGCCCGGCCCTGGCCGAGCTGCACGACCCACGGCCACACGTCGCCGGGGGTGGCGCGCACGGTGATGGCGCGGGTCGCCACCAGGCGCGCATCGGGCGTCAGGTCGTCGCCCGGCAGGCCGGTGGCCAGCTCGCTGTCCGTGGCGCCCCACCGCAGCGACGCCCGGCGGGCCAGCACCATGCCGGCCACCCCCAGCCCGACGAGGGCCAGTCGCGCCGCGCGGCCGCCGCTGGACGATCCGACGGTCATTCGGCGCCGACCTCGCTCGGGTCCCACGCCGCCACGAGCCTCTCCACAGCGGCGATGCGCTCGCCGACCACGCGCGCCTGCTCGGCCGGGTCGGTCGTCGCGCTCGCGCCGGCCAGCCCGACGAGGAACGCCGTCACCGGCGCCCCCGGGCGGCTGGGCCCGTGGGCCACGTGGTTGATGAGCTGCAGCAGCGGCATCGTGTTGGCGTCCAGCACGGAGCGGTCCACGTCGAGCTCGGCGCACACCCGGTCCAGCCAGGCGTTCATCACCGCCATCTTCTGCGTCTCGTCGCCCCGGTCGCGCTGTGCCCCGGCGCCTGCCCCGCCCGCGCGTGCCCCGCTCATGCCTGCCCCGCCTCCTGGCTGCCCTCGACGACCTCGGACATCCACTGCCACGCGGCGACCGTGGCGGGGAAGCCACGGGTGGTGATGCCCAGCAGGATCACCTGCTCGACGTCCGCCACAGTCGCGCCAGCGGCCAGCGCCTTGCGCACGTTGGAGCGCACGGCGCCGTCGGCCTGGGCGCCCAGCGCGATGCCGAGCTTCACCAGGCGGATCGTCTTCTCGTCGAGGGGCCCGGCGGCGTCGACGGCCTGCGCCAGGGCGTCCTGGCTCTGGGCGACGTCCGGGAACCGCTGGCGGAACCCGACGTACACGTCAGGGAGGTGATCCGGCATGGTGACTCTCCTTCTGGCAGGCCGCGCCCGCCGCTCGACTGGTCCTCGTCATCGTGGCACGGGCCGCGTGCGGCGCCCAGGCGGGCTCGCGCGCAGGTCACGCGCGTGCCGAGGTCGTCTCCGACGACGGTAGGCGCCGCTGGGCCCGGGCTGCCGGGACGATGGGCCCGGTCGCGGGGCGACAGGTTCAGCCCCACCCTGGAACGGTGGCCACACCGTCGGGGGCGAGGTGGAAGGCGCCGCTGCTGGCGCTCCCCGTTGTCGTGCTCATGCTGGTCGGGGCGGTGTGGGTCGGCCAGCAGTCCTTCGTCTACCACCCCGCGCGGACGCCCGTGCCGCCGGTGGCCGATCGGCTCCCCGGGGCGCGCGAGGTCGCGCTGCGCACCGCTGACGGTTTGGACCTGGGCGCGTGGTGGCTGCCGCCGTCGGGGGGCTGCCGCGCCGCCGTGCTCCTGGCCCACGGCAACGGCGGCAACCGCGCGAGCCGGGCAGCGTTGGCCCAGGCGCTGAACGAGCACGGGTTCGGGGTGCTGATGTTCGACTATCGCGGGTACGGCGGGAACCCGGGGCGGCCCACCGAGGCGGGCCTCGCGCGCGACGTCCGCGCCGCGCGCTCGTACCTGCTCGACGAGGCGGGGATCGAGGAGCGGGACCTCGTCTACCTGGGAGAGAGCCTGGGCACGGGCGTGGTCTCCGAGCTCGCCGTGGAGCACCCGCCGGCCGCGCTGGTGCTGCGCTCCCCGCTGACGTCCCTCGACGAGGTGGGCCACTCCCTGTACCGCGTGCCCGTCGGCTGGCTGCTGCGGGACAGGTACTTGGTGCGGGAGAACGTCGGGCGGCTCGGCATGCCCACTGCCGTGGTGTACGGCACGGAGGACGCGATCGTGCCCGCCGCGCAGAGCCGGGACGTCGCGCAGACCGCGCGCCAGGCGGGCGCCGAGGTGGTCGAGGTGGAGGTGCCGGGCGCGGGCCACAACGACGACGTGCTCGTGGAGGGCCAGGCGCTGGTGGACGCGGTGGTGGCGGTGGCCGTGCGGGGAGGGGTGCGGGGCTGCCGATGAGGCGGCGGCGACCCTGCGCCTCATGGCGGGATCTCCTGCCTGCCCTTCTCAACGTATAGCGCGCGTGGGGGCTTGCGGCAAGCCCCGGATCGGCGCGCAGAATCGTCGCCTCACGCCGGGATCCGCGGGGGGCGCGGGTGGCGAGACGGGGAGCTGACGACGTGAATCCGACTGCTTTGAGCGTGTTCGACCTGCCCGATCGCCTCGCCGCGAAGGGGGACCCGGCGCTGATCGCCGCCGATGCGCGGCATCTCGCGGCGGTCGTGGAGAGCCTCGACGGGACGATCGCGGACCTGTCCCGCCGTCTCGACCTCGAGCGCAAGGCGCCGGGCGGCAGAGGCCAGGAGGCGCTGGAGCGGGACCTGGAGATCCACCGGCTGACCGCCCGGCTGGGCATGCTGCGCCGCTTCGGCGCGGACCTGTGCCTGGGGCGGATGGTGGGCGCTGACGATCCCGAGCCCGTGTACGTGGGGCGGCTCGGCCTCGCGGACAGCTCGGGCAGACGGCTGCTGGTGGACTGGCGCTCGCCCGCCGCTGAGCCGTTCTTCGCCGCGACGCACGCGCACCCGATGGGCCTGGCGAGCCGCCGCAGGTACCGCTGGACCGGCGGCCGGGTCAGCGACTACTGGGATGAGGTGTTCGCCGACGGCGCGGCCGGGATCGACCACCACCCCGCCCTCGACGACCAGTCCGCGTTCATCGCGAGCCTCGGCGCCCACCGCTCGGCCCGGATGCGCGACGTGCTCGGCACCATCCAGGCCGACCAGGACGCCATCATCCGCGCGGGCTCCCGCAACGCCCTGGTCGTCGATGGCGGCCCGGGCACCGGGAAGACCGTCGTCGCCCTGCACCGCGCCGCGTACCTGCTCTACTCCGACCCGCGGCTCGGCCACCGCCGTGGCGGCCTGCTGTTCGTCGGCCCCCATGAGCCGTACCTGGCGTATGTCGCCGACGTCCTGCCCAGCCTGGGGGAGGAAGGCGTGCTGACCTGCACCCTGCGGGACCTCGTCCCCGAGGGGGACGCCGCCGCTGTCGAGGCCGATCCGAAGGTGGCGCGCCTCAAGTCCTCCGCCCAGATGGTCGAGGCGATCGAGGCGGCGGTCAGGTTCTCCGAACGGCCGCCCACCGAGGGGATGGCCGTCACCACCCCCTGGGCCGACGTCTGGGTGAGCGCCGACGACTGGGCCGAGGCGTTCGCGGCCCCGGAGACCGGCATCCCGCACAACGAGGCGCGCGAGCAGGTGTGGGACGCGTTGCTCGCGATCCTCCTGGACAAGCACGACCTGCGGGCGCCCCGGCTGGAGGGGTACGGCGACGTGGGCGCCCTCGACGGCGGAGATGGCGTGGGGGACGGCCTGGACCCCGCATATGCCGGAGACCAGGACGACTATGGGCTAGACGCCGCGCGGGACGCGGACCTGCGGGTGCGGGAGGCGGACGACCCGCAGGACGGCGAGGCCACACCCGAGCAGGTCCGCGCGTCGCTCCGGCGGGACCCCGAGCTGCGCGCCGCGCTGCACCGCGCCTGGCCGCTGATCGAGCCGGGCGAGCTCGTCGGGGACCTGTGGTCGGTGCCTGCGTACTTGCGGCTGTGCGCCCCGTGGCTCAGCGCCGACGAGGTGCGGGCGATGCAGCGCCCGGACCCGCAGGCGTGGACAGTCTCAGACCTGCCGCTGCTGGACGCGGCCCGACGGCGACTCGGCGACCCCGGCGCGTCGCATCGCGCGCAGCGGAGAGAGGCCGCCCTTGCCGCCGAGCGGGCGCGGATGGCGGATGTCATCGGCGACCTCATCGAGGCCGACGACTCCACGCTGGGCGTGATGCACATGCTGCGGGGCGAGGACCTCCAAGAGGCCCTGGCCGACGGCTCGAGCGTGCCGGTCGCCGCCCGTGACGCGCTCGCCGGCCCCTTCGCGCACCTCGTCGTGGACGAGGCCCAGGAGCTGACCGACGCCGAATGGCAGATGCTGCTGGCCCGGTGCCCGTCGCGGAGCCTCACCATCGTCGGCGACAGGGCCCAGGCACGGCACGGGTTCACAGAGGCCTGGCGGGAGCGGC
>JAEWEI010000409.1 GCA_023389545.1 Actinomycetes bacterium
GCCGACCGCGGTCACCGAATTCCGGGCCTGTCCGGATTCCACTGGAGGAACAATGAAGATCAGGCGTTTCGCCGGCTTCGCGGCCACCATCGCGGTGGGCGCGCTTGCCCTGACCTCGTGCGCCAGCGAGGGCTCGAACGGCGGGTCCACGGCCGACGGCTCTAGCGGCATCGTGACCGCTTGGGGCAGCGAGCCGCAGAACCCGCTCATCCCCACCAACACCAACGAGGTCGGCGGCGGGAAGATCATCGAGCTCGTCTTCGCAGGCCTGGTCTACTACGACGCTGACGGCACCCCCCACAACGAGGTCGCCGAGTCCATCGAGACCGAGGACGCGCAGAACTACACGATCACGCTCCAGGACGGCTGGACGTTCACCAACGGCGAGCCCGTCACGTCCGAGAGCTTCGTGGACGCCTGGAACTACGGCGCGAAGCTGAGCAACGCCCAGCTCTCGAGCTACTTCTTCGAGGGCATCGAGGGCTTCTCGTGGGATGAGGACTCCGAGCTCACCGGCCTCCAGATCGTCGACGACAAGACCTTCACCGTGAAGCTCAAGCAGCCTGAGGCGGACTTCCCGCTGCGCCTGGGCTACGCCGCGTACCTGCCGCTGCCGCAGGTGGCCTTCGAGGACATGGACGCCTTCGGCGAGCACCCGATCGGCAACGGCCCGTACAAGGTCGCCTCGGAAGACGCCTGGCAGCACAACGTCGAGATCACCCTGGCGCCGAACGAGGACTACTCCGGCGGCCGCGAGGCGCAGAACGGCGGGGTGACCATCAAGTTCTACGAGACTGTCGACGGCGCCTACAACGACCTGCTCGCCGGCCAGCTCGACGTGCTCGACCAGGCCCCGGACAGCGCATTCAGCACCATCGAGGACGAGTTGGGCGACCGTGCGGTCAACCAGCCCGCCGCGATCGTCCAGACGCTCACCATCCCCATGGACCTGGAGCACTTCACCGGGGCTGAGGGCCAGCTGCGCCGCCAGGCCATCTCCATGGCGATCAACCGCGAGGAGATCACCGAGGCGATCTTCCAGGGCACCCGCACCCCCGCGTCCGACTTCACGTCGCCCGTGATCGACGGCTGGTCGGATGACGTGGCGGGCTCCGAGGTGCTCGAGTACAACGCGGCCAAGGCCAAGGAGCTGTGGGCCCAGGCTGACGCGATCTCGCCGTTCACCGGCACGTTCACCATCGGCTACAACAGCGACGGCGGCCACCAGGCCTGGGCCGACGCCGTGGCCAACAGCCTGCGCAACACCCTGGGCATCTCCGCCGAGGGCAACCCGTACCCCGCGTTCAAGGACCTGCGCGAGGACATCACCAACGGGACGATCTCCGGCGCCTTCCGCTCCGGATGGCAGGCCGACTACCCGAGCCTCTACAACTTCCTCGGCCCGCTGTACGGCACCGGGGCGGGCTCGAACGACGCCGGCTACTCGAGCACCGAGGTCGACTCGCTGCTCGCCCAGGGCCTCAGCGCCGCGTCGGTCGACGAGGCCAATGAGTACTTCACGCAGGTGCAGGAGGTCCTCTTCCAGGACCTGCCGGCCATCCCGCTCTGGTACCAGAACGTCACCGGCGGCTCCGCTGACACCGTCTCGAACGTCGAGTTCGGCTGGAACAGCGTCCCGCTGCTCTACGAGGTCACCAAGAACTGACCTCGCCCGACGCCCTGGGGGTGGAGCCACGCCGGCCCCACCCCCAGGGCTCGCCCGCCCGGGGAGCCCGGTGCGGGCTCCCACTGTCTGTCCGCGTCGCCACCTGGCGCGCGGAACCACACGAGGAGGAGACCTGATGGCCTGGTATGTCGGGCGCAGGCTCTTGCAGATGATCCCGGTGTTCCTCGGGGCGACGCTGCTGATCTACGCGATGGTGTTCCTGCTCCCCGGGGACCCCGTCGCCGCCCTGGGAGGCGAGCGGGGGCTGAACCCCGCTGTGGCGGCGCAGATCCGCGCCGAGTACAACCTGGACAAGCCGTTCCTCGTCCAGTACCTGCTCTACCTGCAGGGCATCTTCACGTTCGACCTGGGGACGACGTTCTCCGGCAGGCCCGTGACTGACGTCATGGCCGACGCGTTCCCGGTCACGTTCCAGCTCGCCGTCATGGCGTTGGCCTTCGAGGCCGTCTTCGGCATCGCCGCCGGCGTGATCGCGGGGCTGCGCAAGGGCAAGGCGTTCGACGCCACGGTGCTCGTGCTGAGCCTGCTCGTCGTGGCAGTGCCGACCTTCGTCATCGGCTTCGTCATGCAGTTCGTCGTCGGGGTCAAGCTGCGCTGGCTGCCGACAGCCGTGGGCAGCGACGTGAGCTTCACGTCGATGATCATGCCCGCCGTCGTGCTCGGCGCCGTCTCCTTCGCGTACGTGCTCCGGCTGACCCGCAACTCGGTCGCCGAGAACCTCACCGCCGACCATGTGCGCACCGCCACGGCCAAGGGGCTGTCCCGCCCGCGCGTCGTCAGCGTCCACGTGCTGCGCAACTCCCTGATCCCCGTGGTGACGTTCCTCGGCGCCGACCTCGGCGCCCTGATGGGCGGCGCGATCATCACCGAGGGCATCTTCAACATCAACGGGGTGGGCGGGACGCTGTTCCGCGCGATCCAGCAGGGGCAGTCCACGACCGTCGTGTCCGTGACCACCGTGCTCGTCATCGTCTACATCGTCGCGAACCTGCTCGTCGACCTCCTCTACGCGGCACTCGACCCGAGGATCCGTTATGCCTGACGCCACCACCCGTCCGCACCAGGCGCACTTCTTCGCCAACCTGGACCAGGCCCCGCTGGAAGTCGTGGACTCGATCGACGAGGGCGCGGCGCCCGCGAGCCTGTGGGCCGACGCCTGGCACAACCTGCGCCGTCGCCCGCTGTTCTGGATCTCGGCCGCGCTCATCCTGCTCGTCGTGGCCGTCGCGGCGTTCCCCGGCCTGTTCACCTCGACGGACCCGCGGTTCTGCGAGCTGAAGAACAGCCTGGACGGCCCCACCGCCGGGCACCCGTTCGGCTTCGACCGCCAGGGCTGCGACATCTACGCGCGCACCATCTACGGCGCCCGGGCCTCGGTGCTCGTCGGGGTGCTGACCACCATCGTCGTGGTGCTCGTGGGCGGCCTGATCGGCGCCGTCGCCGGCTTCTTCGGCGGCTGGTTCGACTCTGTGCTGTCCCGCGTCACGGACATCTTCTTCGCGATCCCGCTGGTGCTCGCCGCGATCGTCGTCATGCAGATGTTCAAGGAGAGCCGCAACATCCTCACCGTGGTGGTGGTGCTCGGCATCTTCGGGTGGCCGCAGCTCGCCCGCGTGATGCGCGGCGCGGTGATGAGCGTCAAGAACGCGGACTTCGTCACCGCGGCGAAGTCGCTCGGCGCGTCCCGGGTGAAGACCCTGCTGCGCCACGTCATCCCGAACGCCGCGGCGCCCGTCATCGTCTACGCGACTGTCGCGCTGGGGACGTTCATCGTCGCGGAGGCCACGCTGTCCTTCCTCGGCATCGGGCTCCCGCCCGAGGTGACCTCGTGGGGCGCCGACATCTCCAAGGCCCAGACGTCGCTGCGCAGCCAGCCGTCGGTGCTCTTCTACCCGGCCGGGGCGCTCGCCCTGACCGTGCTCAGCTTCATCATGATGGGCGACGCCGTGCGCGACGCCCTCGACCCGAAGGCACGCAAGCGATGAGCCAGCCGACATCAGGCGCCCAGGCGCGCCCGAGCGACCAGCAGCCGCTGCTGGCGATCCGGGACCTCGAGGTCTCCTTCACCACGGCCGCGGGCGTGGTGCCCGCCGTGCGTGGCGTGGACCTCACGGTCTACCCCGGCCAGACCGTCGCCATCGTGGGCGAGTCGGGCTCCGGCAAGTCGACGACCGCGCACGCGGTCATCGACCTGCTGCCGGGCACCGGCAAGGTCACGGGCGGCTCGATCATGTTCGAGGGCCGGGACCTGGCCAAGCTGAGCCGCCGCGAGATGGTCGCGGTGCGCGGCAAGGAGATCGGCCTGGTCCCGCAGGACCCCATGTCGAACCTCAACCCCGTGTGGTCGGTCGGGTTCCAGGTCAAGGAGGCCCTCAAGGCCAACGGCGTCGCCCGGGGCAGTGCGGCCGACAAGCGCGTCGCGGAGCTGCTCACCGAGGCGGGCCTGCCCGACGCCGCCCGCCGCGCGAAGCAGTACCCGCACGAGTACTCGGGTGGCATGCGCCAGCGCGCGCTGATCGCCATCGGACTCGCGGCGCGGCCCAAGCTGCTCATCGCCGACGAGCCGACGTCCGCGCTGGACGTGACGGTGCAGCGCACGATCCTGGACCACCTGCAGGGCCTCACCGAGGAGCTCGGCACCGCCGTGTTGTTCATCACGCACGACCTGGGGCTGGCCGCCGAGCGCGCCGAGCACCTCGTGGTGATGTACCGCGGCAAGGTCGTCGAGTCCGGCCCGGCGCGCGACATCCTCAGCGCGCCGCGGCACCCGTACACGCAGCGCCTGGTCGCCTCCGCCCCCTCGTTGGCCTCGCAGCGCATCCGCAGCGCCAAGGAGCGGGGTGTGGCGACCACGGAGCTGCTCGCCCCGACGGGCGGCGACGGCGTGAACACGACCCGTGACGACGTCGTGGCCGTGGAGCACCTCACGCGCACGTTCAAGCTGCGCGGCGGTCGCCCGGGCAAGCAGAAGGAGTTCACGGCCGTCGACGACGTGTCGTTCTCGATCAAGCGCGGCACCACGATGGCGCTGGTGGGCGAGTCCGGATCGGGCAAGTCCACTGTCGCGAACATCGTGCTCAACCTGCTCGAGCCCACCCGGGGCCGGATCCTGTTCGACGGGACGGACCTGAGCACGCTCAACCGGGCCCAGTTGTTCGACTTCCGCCGCCGCGTGCAGCCGATCTTCCAGAACCCGTACGGCTCCCTCGACCCGATGTACTCGATCTACCGCACGATCGAGGAGCCGCTGCGCACCCACAAGGTCGGCGACCAGAAGTCCCGCGCGGCGCGGGTCCGCGAGCTGCTGGACCTCGTGGCGCTTCCCGCGTCCACGATGCGCCGGTACCCCAACGAGCTGTCCGGCGGCCAGCGCCAGCGCATCGCCATCGCGCGCGCCCTGGCCCTGGGGCCCGAGGTCATCGTGTGCGACGAGGCCGTCTCGGCGCTCGACGTGCTGGTGCAGGCGCAGATCCTCACCCTGCTCAACGACCTGCAGGCCGAGCTCGGGCTCAGTTACCTGTTCATCACGCACGACTTGGCGGTGGTCCGCCAGATCGCCGACGAGGTCTGCGTGATGAAGAGCGGCAAGATCGTGGAGGCAGCGGTCACCGACGAGGTGTTCGACAACCCGCGGGAGCAGTACACCCGTGACCTGCTGGCCGCGATCCCGGGCGCCGCCCTGGACATCTTCGGCGGTTCCGACCAGGGCGTCCGCGCCTGACCAAGGCCCCTTGACAGGCTCCCTGGAAAGTCCGACTAGTCAGGGCAGGTAGGATTCTCGGGCGCCCGCTGACGGGTGCGCTCCCCATCATGCGAAATGAGTTCCCCATGTCTGTGCGCTCCGACCTGCGCAATGTCGCGATCGTCGCCCACGTCGACCACGGCAAGACCACTCTCGTCGACGCCATGCTGTGGCAGGCGGGGTCGTTCGGCGACCACGCCCACGTCGACGAACGGGCGATGGACTCGGGTGACCTCGAACGCGAGAAGGGCATCACCATCCTCGCCAAGAACACGGCGATCCGTTACACGGGTCCCGCGGCGGCGGCGGCTGGTGAGCCGGACGGCATCACCATCAACGTGATCGACACCCCGGGCCACGCCGACTTCGGCGGCGAGGTCGAGCGCGGCCTGTCGATGGTCGACGGCGTGGTGCTGCTGGTCGACGCGTCCGAGGGCCCGCTTCCCCAGACGCGCTTC
>JAEWEI010000412.1 GCA_023389545.1 Actinomycetes bacterium
GTGTTCGAGTGCCGGTCCAGGAACGCGTACACCTCCGCGTCGTCCACCCCCGGGAATGTCCCCTGGGGCAACGGCGCGAGGACTTGGGCGTGCATGCGGGCGCTGGGCCACGACTGGTCGGCCCACCGGGTGGCGAGCTCCGGGTCGGGGCGGCGGCAGCACGCGGCGTCGGGGCAGCGCGAGGTTGTCCGCAGCGTGGTGTCGCGGCCGCGGAACCATTTGGCGTGGGCGAATGGGACGCCGACGGTGATGGAGAACTCGCCGGAGTCGGCGGTGCCCGTCTGGGCGGTGCACCAGAACGTGCCGGCGGGGGTGTCGGTGTACTGGTGGTACTCGGTGGTGCGGTCGCGGCTGGTCAGCGCGGCGCGGGCGGCCCAGTGCCGGCAGATGTGCTGGCCCTCGATGGCGCCGGTGGGGTCGGTGGCGAAGCCGACGCCGTCGTTCTCGTAGCCGCGGGTCAGCGCTCCCGCGTCGTCGACGCGCAGGAAGTGCACGGGCAGGTCGAGGCCGCTGGTCGCGAGGTTGGTGAACCGGTGAGCGGCGGCCTCGTGGGTCACGCCGAACGCGTCGCGGAAGTCCTCGATGGCCAGGTCTTTCGATCGCTTCGCCGCGCCCAGGTGCTCGAGCGCGGCGGTGCGCGGCATGAGGCACGCGGCGGCGAAGTAGGTGATCTCGAGGCGCTGCCGCAGGAAGTCCGCATACGACTCGGGCCGCACGTGGCCGAGCACGCGGTGCGCGATGGCCTGCAGTGCGAGTGACCGCAGCCCGTGGCCGCCGGGGATCGACGCGGGCGGCAGGTAGATGCGGCCCGACGCGAGGTCGGTGACGGTGCGGGTGGAGTGCGGCAGGTCGCTGACGTGCAGGATCTTGAAGCCGAGCTGCTCGGCCATCCGCGCGACGGCCCGGTGGGTCAGGGCGCCCACGGTGTATCCGGCGGCGCGGGCCATCCGCTCGCCGACCTCGTCGATCTCCGGCAGGCAGTTGTCGCGCTCGCGCATCCACAGGCGCAGCTCGGTGTTGGCGCGGCGGGCCTCCTCGGGGGTGGCGATGGACTCGTTGACGCGGCGGGCGAGCTCGTCGTGCAGACCGACCAGGGCTTCGAGGGCCTCGGTGGGCACGGAGCGGCCGGGGCGGACGGCGGGCAGCCCGAGGCCGGCGTACAGCGACGTGCGCTGGGCCCTGTCGAGGGCGATCTCCAGGGCCGCGCGCCTGTTGGGCGGCTCGGCGGCGAGCAGGTCGGCCAGGTCCACGTCGAGCGCGGCGGCGATCTCCTGGAGCAGCGACAGACGGGGCTCGCGGTGGCCGTTCTCGATGAGGGAGAGCTGGCTCGCGGCCGAGCCGGTGGCCTGCGCGAGCTGGTCCAGGGTGAGCGACCGCTCGGTGCGGAAGTGACGGATCCGCCGGCCCAGCGTGAGCAGGTCCCCGGGGCGGGGCTTGCCGGGGGCCGGGGGGTCGGACCGTCGCGAGACCGGAGGTCGAGGGCTCATCTGTTGACAGTAGCGAAAGAACGGCATTTCTTGACGGTCTATGGCGGTTGAAGATGGTCCGCACCTGGCGAACTGTGGGAAGGGACGAGGCCAACGCCCCGCCCATCGCCCGCCAAGATCGCCCGCCAAGGAGGCCGATCTCCATGACCCTCACCGATCCCGTCCTCGCCAGCGCGACCCGCGTGCGGCTCAGCGCCGCGACGCCCGGCGCCACGCCAGCCTCGACACTGCGGATCGACATCGGCGCGCCCACCCGGCACGCCGCCCTGCTCGCCTGGGTGGCGCGCATCGCGGCGCTGACCGAGCCCGACGCCGTCGTGTGGGTGGACGGCTCCGCCGAGCAGCAGCAGGAGCTCATCGACGGCATGGTCGAGGTCGGCACGCTCCTCCCGCTCAACCCCGAGCTGCGCCCGAACAGCTACCTGGCGCGCTCCGACCCGCACGATGTCGCGCGCGTCGAGGACCGCACGTTCATCTGCTCCGTGGACCGCGCCGACGCCGGCCCCACCAACAACTGGCGTGAGCCGCGCGCCATGCGGGCCGAGCTGTCCGGGCTGTTCACGGGCGCCATGCGCGGGCGCGTCATGTACGTGGTCCCGTTCTCGATGGGCCCCATCGGCGGCCCCATCTCGCAGATCGGCGTCGAGCTCACCGACTCGCCGTACGTGGCGGCGAGCATGGCCGTGATGACGCGGGTGGGCGCGGCGGTGCTCGACGAGCTCGGCGAGGACGGGGACTTCGTGCCCGCCGTGCACTCCGTCGGCGCGCCGCTGGTCGACCGCGACGGTGAGCCGGTCGACGACGTGCCGTGGCCGTGCAACGCCACCAAGTACATCGTGCAGTTCCCGGAGACCCGGGAGATCTGGTCCTTCGGCTCCGGGTACGGCGGCAACGCGCTGCTCGGCAAGAAGTGCTTCGCGCTGCGGATCGCCTCGGTGATGGCCCGCGACGAGGGCTGGCTGGCCGAGCACATGCTGGTGCTGCGCGTCACCGACCCCGCCGACCGGGTGCTCCATGTGGCAGCGGCGTTCCCGTCGGCCTGCGGCAAGACGAACCTGGCGATGCTGCGCCCGACGATCCCGGGCTGGAAGGTCGAGACGATCGGCGACGACATCGCCTGGATGCGCCCCGGTGGCCCCGGAACCGACGGGCGGCTGCGCGCCATCAACCCCGAGGCCGGGTTCTTCGGCGTGGCGCCTGGCACCGGCCCGGCGACCAACCCCACGGCCATCGAGATGCTGCGCTCCGACGTCATCTTCACCAACGTGGCGCTCACCGACGACGGCGACGTGTGGTGGGAGGGCCTCACCGAGCAGCCGCCCGCGCACCTCGTCGACTGGCGCGGCCAGGACTGGACGCCCGACGCCGGCACCCCCGCCGCGCACCCCAACTCCCGGTTCACCGTCGCGGCCGATCGGTGCCCCTCGATCGCGGACGACTGGGACTCGCCCGACGGCGTCGCCATCGACGCGATCCTGTTCGGCGGCCGGCGCGCGACCAACGTGCCGCTCGTGACGCAGGCCCGCGACTGGACGCACGGGGTGTTCATGGGCGCGACGATCTCCTCGGAGAAGACCGCCGCCGCCGAGGGGACAGTCGGCGAGCTGCGCCGCGACCCCTTCGCCATGCTCCCGTTCTGCGGCTACACGATGAGCGACCACTGGGGGCACTGGCTCGACCTGGGCGCCCGGCTCGCCGCCGAGGGCGTGGAACTACCCGCGATCTTCCAGGTCAACTGGTTCCGCAAGGGCGACGACGGCCGGTTCCTGTGGCCCGGCTTCGGGGAGAACTCCCGGGTGCTCGCCTGGACGCTGGGCCGGGTCACGGGGGACGCCGAGGCCGTCGAGTCGCCCGTCGGCCTCGTGCCGGCGCCCGGGGCGCTCGCGCTGGACGGCCTGGACCTGCCCGCGCAGGACGTCGCCGCGCTGTTCGAC
>JAEWEI010000016.1 GCA_023389545.1 Actinomycetes bacterium
ACGTGCTGCCCGACGCGGAGCGCCGCGAGATGCTCGTCGAGCACGGGCGCGCCGCCAAGGACTACGCGGACGTGCGCGCGAACACCCTCGCCGCGTTCGCCCTGGGCGACTACGAGTGGATCCTGGCCTTCGAGGCCGACGAGCTGCACCGCATCGTGGACCTCATGCGCGAGCTGCGCGCCACGCAGGCGCGCCGGCATGTGCGCGAGGAGGTCCCGTTCTACACCGGTCCCCGCGTGACACTCGCCGAGTGGGCCGACCGGCAGCCGCGCGAGGCCTGAACGGGCCGCACGCGGCTGCCCGCACTCACGCGCCGGGAATGGGGTTCAGGCCCCACCCCTGCGCGAGCGCCTCGAGCGTGCGCACCCGGGTCGCGACGTCGTACGTGGTGCTGGTGACCAGCAACTCGTCAGCGCCCGTGCCCGCGACCAGCGACTCCAGCGCGGCCACCGCGCGGTCGGGGGTGGTCGCGACCTGCGTTCCGGGCGACTGGGCGAAGAAGTCCTGGGCCGCCTGCGGGTCCAGCGCGGCGAGCAGCTCGCGCGCGTCGTCAGGGGAGACCACAGGCCCCAGCCGTCCCGTGCGCAGGCTCAGCGCCATGACCCGGCTCGGCCCGGCGAGGTAGGCCGCCTCCTCGTCGGTGTCGGCGATGATGACCGACGCCGAGACCATCAGGTGCGGCTGCTCGAGCACCGCCGACGGTCGGAACGCCGCCCGGTAGGCCGCCGCGGCCTCGTGGGTGCGACCCGTCGAGAAGTGGCTCGCGTAGCTGAACGGCAAGCCCAGCTCGCCGGCAAGCTGGGCGCTGAACAGGCTCGACCCCAGTAGCCACACCTGCGGTGTCGACTCCTGCGACGGCGTCGCGATGAGCCGGCTCGCCGCGGACGGCCGGCGGGCAGGGTGGGCGAGCAGCCCGAGCAGGTTGAGCAGCTCCCGCGGGAAGTCCTCCGCGCCGAGCCCTTCGACGGTGCGCCGCAGCGCCGCGGCAGTCGCCGGATCGGCGCCGGGCGCCCGGCCGATGCCCAGGTCGACGCGGTGGGGATGCAGGGCCTCCAGCATCGCGAACTGCTCCGCGACCACCAGCGACGGATGGTTGGGCAGCATCACCCCGCCGGAGCCGACCCGCACCCGGCGGGTGGCGCTGGCGAGATGGCTGATGAGCACGGCGGGGCTCGTCGACGCGACGGCGGGCATCGAGTGGTGCTCGGCCACCCAGAAGCGCAGGTAGCCGAGGTCGTCGGCCCGGCGGGCCAGGGTGGTGGAGTCGAGCAGCGCGTCGCGGCTGGTGGAGCCCGCGCTGACCGGCGCCAGGTCCAGCACCGACAGAGGCGGGCGGTGGGCGGGCGCGCTGGGGGCAGGACTGGCGGCAGGGCTGGACGTGGGGGTGGGGCTGGGGTGGGCGGGTGTCAGGGGTACAGGCCCCGGATCTGGTGCGCCTCGGCCACACGCCGCACACCGATGGTCAGGGCCGCGTCGCGCAGGCTCAGCCCCTCGGCCCGGGACACCTGTGCGACATTCGCGTACGACGCGAGCATGCGCTGCTCGAGCCGCTCCTCGATCTCCGCCTCGGTCCACCAGTACGCCTGGTTCGCCTGCACCCACTCGAAGTAGGACACGACCACGCCGCCCGCGTTCGCGAGGATGTCGGGCACCACCACGATGCCGCGATCGGCGAGCACCTGGTCCCCGGCCCCCGTCGTGGGGCCGTTCGCGCCCTCGACCACCCAGCGGGCCTTGACGGTCGCGGCCGTCTCCTCGTCGAGGACGCCCTCCACGGCGGCGGGGACCAGCACATCCACGTCGAGGGCCAGCAGCGAGGCGTTGTCGATAGGGTCGCCGCCCGCGAAGCCCACCACGGACCCGGTGGCGGCGACGTGGGCGGTCAGTGCCGGCACGTCCAGCCCATCGGCCGCCTGCACCCCGCAGTACTGGTCGGAGACGGCCACGACGCACGCTCCCGCGTCGGCGAAGAACCGGGTCGCATGCGAGCCGACCTTGCCGAAGCCCTGCACCGCCACACGCACGTCCCGCAGGTCCACACCCGCGTCGGCCAGCGCGGCGCGCGCCGAGTGGACCACGCCCCGCGAGGTGGCGGTGGCCCGCCCGAGCGAGCCGCCCATGGCCACCGGCTTGCCGGTGGTGACGGCGGGGATCGTGTACCCCTGGTTGACCGAGTAGGTGTCCATCACCCACGCCATCGTCTGCTCGTCAGTGCCGATATCGGGCGCCATGATGTCCCGCTCGGGGCCGATCATCGGCATGATCTCGCTGGTGTACCGGCGGGTCACGCGCTCGAGCTCAGCCTGCGAGTACTGCCGGGGGTCGATGGTCACCCCGCCCTTGGCGCCGCCATAGGGCAGGTCGACGACAGCGCACTTCCACGTCATCCACATCGCGAGCGCGCGCACCTCGTCGGGGTCGACGCCCGGCGCGTAGCGCAGGCCGCCCTTGCCGGGCCCGCGCGAGATGTTGTGCTGCACGCGGTAGCCCGTGAACAGCTCCGTCCGGCCGTCGTCACGGCGCAGCGGGATCGCCACAGTGATCTCCCGACGCGGGGTCGCGAGCATCGCGTGCAGCCCTTCGTCATACCCGAGGATCTCGATGGCGGATGAGAG
>JAEWEI010000005.1 GCA_023389545.1 Actinomycetes bacterium
GCGTCCGCCTCGTCGGCGAGGGAGCGCAGCATCGCGGCGACCTGCGCGCCCGCCCCCGGCGCCCGGTCCTCGAAGGCCCCGGCGAGGGCATGCGCCGTCTCCCGACGGGTCGCCAACGGCGAGGTCGGGCGGCCCAGGTCGTGCACTGTGTCGAGCACCTCGTCCCACCCGCCGGCCACGCGCGCCACCACGTCCGGGTCCCGCCGGCGGCGCCGGCGACGGCGCAGCTTCAGGGCCAGCACCACCAGGAACGGGCTCGCGAGCAGCAGCAACGGCACGGTGGCCGCGCCGGCGACCAGGAGCACGCGCCACCACATCGGCCGGGTGTCCGGCTCGGGCTCCGGGTCCTGCGCCTGCGGCTGCTCGGTGTCGTCCTCCGGCGGCGAGTCCGGGTCGGGCGCCGCGGGCGGCGGCTGCACGACCTGCGGCTCCGGGTCGGACGGCTTGGTGGTCGCGTCCTCCTGCGGGGTCTGGGTGCGCGGCGGGGTCGGGTCGAACGCGACCCAGCCATGCCCGGCGAACGCGATCTCCACCCAGGCCTCGACGTCGTCGCCGGTGAAGGCGACCACACCGTCCTGCGCCGCGGCGTCGTCGGACTCCCCCTCGTGCGAGGCCACGAAGCCGATCACCACACGCGAGGGCAGGCCCATCTGGCGGGCCATCAGCGCCATCGCCGACGCGTACTGCTCGCCGTCGCCCACCATGAGGTCCCCGCCCAGCAGCGAGGTCAGGCGATCGGCGCCGTGGCCCGACAACGACGGGTAGTCGCCGCTGAGGCCGTGGCTGAAGTACCCGTCCTCCGCGAGCGCCTTCTGCAGGCTGCGGGCGATCTGCACCGGGGTGCCCGCGTCGCGGGCCACGGAGGCCGCGGTGACGGCGACGGCATCCGGGACGGAGGTGACGGCCGGCACGACCACGGGCGCCGCGCCCGCGTCGCCGATCACCTCGTCCGACGGCTCCTCGGGGATCACCACGTCGAGGGTGTAGGACAGGCCCGGGCGCAGCCCGCTGGTCAGCACCGCCGAGCCGGTGGCGTCGTTGTAGCGCAGATCGGCGCCCGCGGCGCCCTCCACCTGCACGGCACGGGCCTGCCCGACGGTCGGCAGCCACACCCCGGCGAGGTCGCGCACCTCGATCCGCACCCGGGCGCGCTCACCGGCGGCGGAGGTCTCGATGGTCTCGCCGACCCGCCGGAACTCGCCCGAGGCGGCAGCGGAGCCATCTCCGGCGACGTTCCACACGACGCCGTCGAACCGGTCCATGGTGGCCAGCCGCACCCGGGCCCCAGCGGGCAGCCCGTCGGCGGTGAACAGCTCGACGTCCTTGTCCTTGACGAGCTTGCGGAAGCCGGACAACGGGCTGGGATAGGCGCTCGGGTCGAAGGGCGGCACGAGCTCGTCGCGCAGCACGAAGCGCGGCGTGTCCCCCACCACCACGGGCGCGCCGGCCAAGCCGCCCGCGACGGTGAGGACCACGAGCGCGGACATCGCGACCACCCGACGGGCGCGCAGCAGGCCAGCGCGCCACGAGGCCCAACCCAGCAAAGCCACGCCCATCGCCACCCCGGCGACGACCGGCGCGAACGTCTGCCGGGTGCCGAGCAGCACAGCGAGCACCAGCACGGCCAGCGGGACGACCGCCGCCAGGGCGGCCCGTGCCGGGCGGCGCGCCCGCAGCGTGGTCGCCGCGGCCACCGCCGAGCCGACGAGCGCCAGCAGGAACGGCACAATGAGGAAGTTGGCGGACGCGCCCAGCGGCGGCTGCAGCGTCAGCACCTGCTTCCAGGAGGTCGCGGCGCCCGCCACCAGCGACAGCAGCGTGTCCCCGGTCGGCAGCGCCCCCGCGATCGTCGTCGACGGGGCGGCGAACGCCCCGCCGCACAGCAGGTAGGCGAGCACCAGGCCCGCCACGACTGTCACCGCCGACCAACGGCGCAACGCGCCCAGCACGGCCACCCCGGCGCCCAGCACCAAGCCGCCCGCGATGGCCGGCACGGCCGCGGCGGCGCCGTACACGGGGACGACGGGGATCAGCGCCACCGCCACGGCGCCGACCAGCACCAGCACGTCCACGGCCGCCCGGTAACCGGTGCGCGCGACTTCGGCGCTCATCCGAGCGCCCTGCGCAGCACTCGGGGCAGGTCGTCGAGGCGGCCGAGCGTCGCGAGCGTCAGCGAGCCCTGCGTCCGCACCTCCACCTCGGCGCCCACCGCGCAGGTGAGCATGACCGTGCGAGTGCCGACGGGCACATGCCGCACGCCGGAGCGGAGCTGCGCCACCGTGGGCGTCGAGCCCGCGACCAGCAGGGCCACCGACGCCTCGGGGGTGTCCCGGGCGACGCGCCGGCCCAGGTCGACAGCACCGGCAGTGCCCAGTGCCAGCGCCAGCGCCGCGCAGTCGTCCAGCAGGCGCGGAGGCGTCTCGACGCGCAGGCGCGCCGGTCCGGCGAGCACCGCGAGGTCACGCTCCTCGCGCAGCACCTGGACGCCGAGGGAGGCGGCCGTGGACACCGCCAGCTCGAACTCGTCGTCATCGGCGTAGTCGCGCGGGTCCGTGGACAGCGCCACGACCGTCTGGGTGCGGCGGGTGTCCTCGAACTGCTTGACCATCAGCGCGCCACGTCGGGCGGTGGTGCGCCAGTGGATGTACCTGCGGTCGTCACCGGCCACGTAGTCGCGCAACGCGTGGAAGGACAGATCGCTGTCGGACAGGTCGCGCGTCGACTGGCCCTCGAGGTCGCGCAGCAGGCCCGAGCTCGCGCCGGCCAGGGACACGATCTCCGGGTGCACGAACAGCTCGACCGGCTCGGTCCACCGCAGCCGCCTGCGGGCCAGGCCCCACGGGTCGCCGCGCACCGAGCGCACGGGCCCCACCACGACGACGGCTCGGCGCGACGTCGGGATGGCGAACAGGTCCTCATGCTCTTGCCCTCCGGCCAGCGACGGCAGCGCCAGCTCCGCGGCGCCCGCCCCCACCGGGAGCTCGATCCGCGCGGGCAGCGAGCGGTGCCGGGCGGTGTTGCGCACCGCGAGCCGCCCGACGGCGCGCTCCCCCA
>JAEWEI010000064.1 GCA_023389545.1 Actinomycetes bacterium
GCGGGGACGGCGCCGCGACCCTCGAGGCGGCTGTGGACGTGCTCCGCGGGGAGGGCGCCGAGGACGTCGTCCTGGTGGGCTCGTCGAAGGGCGGCGGATTCGTCGCCGGCGTCGCGGACGACCTGGAGCCCGCCCCCGTCGGGGTCATCGCGCTCAGCCCCGGCGTCGAGGTCGAGGGCGTCGACGCGACATCGGCCAACAGCTCCTACACCGGGCCGCTGCTGGTGATCGCGAGCGAGGCCGACGGCTCGATCCGGGCCTCCGAGTCCCGCGAGGTCGCGCGCGCCGATGACCCGGCCACGTACGTCGAGGTGCCCGGGGGCGCCCACGGCGTGGCGATCTTCGCCACCGACGCCGGCCCGCAGGTCATCGAGCAGATCGACCTCTTCATCACCGCGGCGTTCGGGTCCTGACCAGCCGGCGGCGGGCGGTCCTGCGTCGGGCGGCCCGCCACCGGGCGCTCAGAGGTAGCGCAGCGGGTCGAACTCGTCGAGCGGGATGATCCGCAGGCGCGGCAGCTGCACGTTGAACGCCTTGACGTCCGTCTCCAGGTCGAACACCTGCAGGCCGCGGTCCTGGAGCTGGGCGAGCCCGGCATTGGCGAACTCGCGGAAGGCGAGCAGGCCGACCCGGCGGTCGTCGCCGAGCAGGTCCTCGACCTCGGGGATGAAGTCGCCATCATGCGAGGCGAGCAGCACGTCGCCGTCACGGTCCGCCAGCGCCGTCAGGGTGCGCTTGATGCCGATGTCGACGACCTTCTCGTACGACTCCCCGGCCAGGGGGATCGGCTGGAAGCCGATCGCGACGAGCGCCTGCACGAAGGACATCGGCATGGTGCCGTTGGAGGCGTTGAGGAAGAACAGGCCCTTGACCGGGTTGCCCCAGGCGCGCTGGGCGAAGTCGAGCACACGTTCCCAGCGGGGGCGCTGCTCCGGCGTGGGACGGCCGTTGAGGATCGACGAGCCGAGCGTGGCGTCGATGTTCTCGCCGTCGACAAGGACGTAGGTGGTGCGACCTTCCCCGTTCTGCATCGGCACAGCGTACTTCTGCCTCGGCACGGCGTACGTCGATCGCGCGGGCCCGGGGCGCGCGCGTCGGCGCCGCCGGGCGTGAGACCGCCCAGGACCCGTCGCGGCGGGCCCTGGGCGGTCGACGGAGTCAGGCCACGGTGCAGGCCACGCCGTTGAGCGTGAACGCGCTCGGAACGGGGTTGGACCCGGTGTGCGACGCGTTGAAGCCGAACTGCACGCTGCCGTTCACCGGGATGGACGCGTTCCAGGCGGCGTTCTTGGCGGTCACCTGCGAGCCGGATTGCGTGGTCACCGAGCTCCACGCCTGCGAGATCGCCTGCCCGCTCGCGAAGGACCAGCCCAGGGTCCAGCCGTTGACCGGCGTGCTCGACGTGTTGGTCACCGTCACGTTGCCCGTGAAGCCGGTGTTCCACTGGTTGACCGAGTAGGCAACGCGGCACGATCCGGCCGGCGTCGTCGGGTTGCTGGTGGGCGTCACGGTGGGCGTCACCGTGGGGGTGACGGTCGGCGTCGGCGTCCCGGTGGTGCCGCCCAGCGCCGTGGCGATCGCGTTGTACGCGGGCTTGGCGTTGTAGTTGTTGTCCCACACGAGTGCTGCGCCCTCGCCGGGGAAGACGTCGGGGATCCACGAGTACTTGTCGGTGATGCCCCACAGGGTCACGCCCTGGCAGCGGCTGACGGCGCCGCAGATCTGGAAGACCTTCGAGTAGTCGGCGGCCTGCGCGGCGAGCTTCGACGCGTCGGAGGGCGTCGACATGCGGATGTCGAGCTCGGTGATGCGCACGTCGACGCCCAGGTCGGCGAAGCGCTGCAGGTTCTGCTGCATGGTGGACGGCACCTGCCCGACGATCAGGTGGGCCTGGAACCCGACGCAGTCGATCGGCACGCCGCGCGCCTTGAAGTCGCGCACCAGGTTGTAGATCGCCGTGCTCTTGGCGTTGACGCCGTCCGTCGAGTAGTCGTTGATGCAGAGCTTCGCGCTCGGGTCGGCCGCGCGCGCGGTGCGGAACGCCGTCTCGATGTAGCCGTCACCGAGCTTCTGCTGGAACACGGACTGCCGGCGGGAGCCGTCGTCGTTGAACGCCTCGTTGACCACGTCCCAGGACGTCACCTTGCCCTGGTAGCGGGCGGCGACGGTGGTGATGTGGTTGTTCATCGCGCTCGTGAGCTGCGCGGCGGTGCCCAGGTTGGACACCCAGCCCGGCAGTTGCGAGTGCCAGACGAGCGTGTGCCCGTACAGCTCCTTGCCTGTGGTCTGGGCGTAGTTCGCGACCTGGTCGGCGGCGCTGAAGTTGAAGCTGCCCTGGCTGGGCTCGGTGGCGTCCCACTTCATCGCGTTCTCGGCGACGACCAGGTTGAACTCCGCGTCGGCGATGGCTTTGTACTGGGCCTCGCCCAGGCGGTTGGGGTCCAGTGCGAACCCGATGTCCTTGCCCTTCGCGTCAGCCAGCGACTTGAGGGTGGTGGCGGCGACGGAGGGCAGGGCGAACGCGGTGCCGATCAGCAGTGCCGCGGTGGCCACGGCGGCGGCGACGCGAGGCGCGCGGGGCGGGGTAGGGGGCGGTGTCATGGAGTCCTCCTCGTTGAGGTCTGGTGATCGCCGTGCAGCCTTGCGCGCACGCCGGGAGGACACCAGGGGTGAATCGTTTTGCATAACGTTGTCAATATCGATGTCGACATCTCTAGGGCTGGCCCACGAGGTCCATCACGATCGCCACGGCAGGGCTGCCGCCGCCGTCGCCGGGGAGTTGGACCAGCACCCGGCTGCCCAACGGCACGCCCGCCAGGCCGGCGAGGGCGCGGTCCGCGGAGGACACCAGGAACTGCTCCGGGGCCCCCGACTCCCATGAGCTCCCGGCGCTCGCGCCGTTCCAGTCCACCGCCGCGTACTGCGCGATCAGCGGCCCCGGCGACACGGGGGCGCCGGTGCCGCGCGCGAGGACGGTGGTGACGACCTCAGTGGGGGGAGTGGAGCCAGCCGGCACGGCGACGCTCGCCGGGCCGCCCAACGCGCCGGTCACGCGCGGCGCCACTGCGC
>JAEWEI010000093.1 GCA_023389545.1 Actinomycetes bacterium
GGATCGCGCCCGGGAGTGCGCAGGTTCCACCGCGTGATGACCCAGCGGAACAGCGTGTAGTAGAGGACCCCGTAGCCCAGCCCGACCACGATCAGCAACAACGGCCGCTCGGCGATGCGGAAGTTCAGCAGGTAGTCGATCGCCCCGGCGGAGAAGCCGAACCCGTCGCGGATGCCCAGCGCGTTGACCAGGGCGAGTGACGTGCCCGTCAGCACCGCGTGGATCGCGTAGAGCGGGTAAGCGACGTACACGAACGCGAACTCGAGCGGCTCGGTGACGCCGGTGGTGAACGCGACGAGCGCGGCCGAGCCCATGATCCCCGCCACGAGCCTGCGATTCCTCGCATGCGAGGTGTGCACGATGGCCAGGGCGGCGGCGGGCAGCGCGAACATCATGATCGGGAAGAACCCCGTCATGAACGCGCCCGCGGTGGGATCGCCGTGCAGGAACCGGGCGACGTCCCCGTGCCACACCTCGCCGTCGGCGTCGGTGAACGTGCCGAACTGGAACCACGGCAGCGAGTTCAGCAGGTGGTGCAGCCCGAGCGGCAGCAGCAACCGGTTGAGGGTGCCGTAGACGAAGGCGCCGAGGATCGTGCTGCCTGTGACCCAGTCGCCCACCGCCGTCAGCGCCGCGCTGAACACGGGGTAGGCGAGCGCCCCGACCACCGCGACGCCGATGGCCGCGACCGCCGCGACGATGGGCACGAACCGTCGGCCGCCGAAGAACGCGAGGTAGGGCGGCAGCACGATGCGGTGGTAGCGCTGGTAGAGCAGCGCGGTGACGAGGCCGATGACGATGCCGCCCAGCGCTCCGTAGTTGATGAGCTCCTGGTCCTCGCCCGCGGGCGGCTCGCCGAGCACGTACGGCGACAGCGCGTCTGACACGCCCTCGAACACGAGGTACCCGATGAGGGCCGCGAGCGCCGTCGAGCCGTCGGACTTGCGGGCGTAGCCGATGGCGACGCCGAGCGCGAACAGCAGGGCCAGGTTCCCGAAAAGCGCGTCCCCGGCGGCGGCGAGCACGTCGGCGACGGGCAGCAGCCATGGCGCGTGGGCGCCCAGGCCGTCGGCGCCCAGCATGTCGTCCTGCCCCAGCCGCAGCAGCAGCGCGGCGGCGGGCAGCGCGGCGATGGGCAGCATGAGGGAGCGTCCGACGCGTTGGAGCTGGGCGAGCCCCGGAACGCCGCGCGACGTGGCGGTGGGGCCGGTGGCGGTGGCGGTCATGGGCACACTCCAGGGAGCGGGCGGCGCTTGTCTGGACCAGTTGCGCTCACACTGGTCTAGACCTCAAGATGTCGTCAAGGGGGCCGGCCACAGCGCGCGGAGGGAGCGGTCACATGGAGACCGAGCAGCCCTCTGCCGCTGTGCCGACGGGCAAGCGCAAGCACCTGGCCGTCCGCGAGTACCTCGCCGACCTGGTGTCGCGGGAGTTGGAGGTCGGGGACGCCATCCCCTCCGAGCGCATCCTCTCCGAACGGTTCGGCGTCGCCCGCATGACCGTCCGCCAGGCCGTCGACGCCCTGGTGGCCGACGGGCTGCTGGCGCGCGAGCAAGGACGCGGCACGTTCGTGGCGCCCCGCCGCGTCGACTTCGAGATGCGGCTGACCACGTTCGGCGAGGAGATGCGCCGACGCGGCATGCGCCCCGACAGCAAGGTGCTCGCCGCTGAGCGCGTCCCCGCGACAGCCGACGTGGCCGACGCGCTCGGGACCCTCACCGGCCGGCCGCTGCACTACCTGTGCCGCGTGCGGTACGCCGACGGCACCCCGATGAGCATCGAGCAGACCTGGGTCCCGGTGGCCCTGGCGCCGGACCTCTTTGCCAGCGGGGCCCCGGGCAGCGTCTACGAGGCGCTGCGCCGGCTCGGCCAGGACCCGGCCTGGGGCGAGGAGACGCTCACCGCCGACGAGGCGGACAGCCGCGAGGCGGCGCTCCTCGGCATGCGCAACCGCCGGGCCGTGATGCGGGCCGAGCGCCGCACCTACAGCGAGGCCGGGCCGTGCGCCTACTCGCGGGCCTGCTACCGCGGGGACCGCTACAGCGTGTGGGTGCCGCTCGGCGCCCCCACCCGGGTGCTCGTGCCCCGCCAACCCGCGCCCCCCGCGGCCTGAGACGACGAGCCCGAGAGGCGAGCGAGGAGGAGATGACGACGATGCGACCGCAGAACCAGCGCGAGCAGGCAGCGGCGATCCTGGCCGCGCTCGGCGGCGTCGGGAACATCGACGAGATCGAGCCGTGCACCACGCGGCTGCGCTCGCTGGTCAAGGCGCCCGGCCAGGTGGACCCCGCGGCGCTGCGGGCGGCCGGAGCGTTCGGGGTGGTCGCGTCGGGCAACGCCGTCCAGGTGGTCGTGGGCCCCGAGGCCGACACGCTCGCCTCGGACATCGGCGAGCTGCGCTGATGGCCGGCGTCACGATCCTGGCCCCGGTGCGGGGGACTGTCGTGCTGCTCGCGGACGTCGACGATCCCGTGTTCGCGGGCGAGATGGTGGGCCCGGGGGTGGCGATCGAGCCCGACGAGGCGGGTCCGGGCACGGTGC
>JAEWEI010000101.1 GCA_023389545.1 Actinomycetes bacterium
GCCGACCACGTCGGGTTCACGTACTGCGTCGCGCCGGCGTACGGGTTGTCGACGTGGGTGGGGGCGGCGCTGGCCCCCGTCGACATCAGGGTCAGGGGCAGGGCGACGAGCGCAGTCGCACTCGCGGCTGCCGCGGCTGCTCTGAGCCGCTTGGGGATCTTGGACACGCGGTCCTCCGGTGGGATCGGCACGCCGCCCGGCCGATCCGCCCAGGCGACAGTCGCCTGCACTCAGTCCGCGGCGACTACCGGGAAGGTGGCATGGCGCTGTGTGCCGCAGGGACGCCGCGAAACCTTTAGGACTGGTGCCGTTACCTGATCGTGATCCAGCGCCAGTCCGCGCCCTAAGGCCGCCTCGACCGTGCTGATCGGTCACCTCGCGCGCGGGCCGGTGCTTCCGCGCACAGCGATCCCACCCACCGGGACCATGCGGCTCGCATCCTGGTCCCCGTCCAGCACGGCTAGGACCGCCTCGCCGACGGCGGCTCCCAGTGCCGTCAAGGGCGAGGGGAGCGTGGTGATGGACGGGGTCGCCAGCCGGCACAGCGCGGAGTCGCTGCCCGCCAAGATCGACAGGTCCCACGGCACGTCGAGCCCCATGCGCCGGGCCACGTCGAGCGCCGCGACGGCCATCTGGTCGGAGTCGTAGACGATCGCGGTCGGCGGCGCGGACGAGGTCAGCAGTCGGCGAGTCGCCGCGGCCGCCTCCTCGGCGGTGGCGCTGGTGGGCTCATGGGCCACGCTCCCGCCGGCCCGCCCCAGCGCCGCCGCCAGCGCGTCCACCCGCACCCGCGAGCGGTGCAGTGCCGCGGGCCCGGTCACGAGCGCCACCTCGCGGTGCCCCAGCTCGAGCAGGTACGTCCCCACGCGGGTGAACGACTCGTGGTCGTCGAGCCACACCGTCGCCAGCCCCTGCGCCACCTGGGGCGGGCCGAGCACCACTGCGGGCGCGCGCATCTTCGCCAGCGCCTCCACGCGCGGGTCCTGCGTCAGCGGATCGGCCACCACCATCACGTCGAACCGCCGCTCGGCCCACCACGTGCGGTAGGTGGACACCGCCTCCTCGGCCGAGGCGACGATCTGCAGCACCAGGGCGAGGCCGCGCGCGGCGACCACCTCCTGCGCCGCCGTGACGAAGTCGAGGAACGAGGTCGCGTGCGCCGTCGCGTCGGCCTCGCGGCCGAGCACCAGGCCGACCGCCCGCGGGCCGGTGCGCATCGAGCGCGCGGCCGCGCTGGGGCGCCACCCGAACTCGTCGGCGACCCGCAGCACCCGCTCGCGGGTCGCCGCGGAGACCCCTGGCCTGCCGTTCAGCGCGTAGGAGACAACCGCGATCGAGACGCCGGCGGCTCTGGCCACGTCGGAGATCGTCGGTCGGCGGGTGGTGGATCCGAGACCGTCTGCTGCGGGTATGTCCATGATCACCTAGTCTGTCGCCCGATGCGGGCAAACGTATCGTCTCGGCTCCGACGACGTAGACGAGGTGTGGGCAATGGTGGCCACCATGCGGCGCGGTCAAGTGCCGCTCAGCGCACGACGCACGATCGGGGTGCTGTCGCCGGTCGTGGGGGGCTTCTACTTCGGCGGGCTCATCGCGGGGATCGTCCGTGCCGCGCGCAACGCCGGCCACCGGGTGGTGGCGGTCCAGACGTACCCCGCCGGCCTCGACCGCGAGCGCTACCCCGACGAGCCGCTGCTCGAGGTCCCGGTCGCGCTCGGCGCCGTGGACGGGATCGTGGTGATCGCGAAGGCGGTGCGCCACGACCGGCTGGCGTCGGTGCAGGAGTGGGGCCGGCCGCTGGTGCTCATCAGTGAGGACGAGACGAGCCTGCCGGTGCCCGTGGTGGTGCCCGACAACGCGGGCGGCGTGCGCGCTGCCGTGACCCACCTGCTGGAGCACGGGCACGTCAAGATCGGCTTCGTCGGCAACGTGATGCAGCGCGACCTGCGCGAACGCTATGCCGCCTACCGCGAGACGCTGGCCGAGCACGGCATCGAGCCGCGGCCCGAGTGGTTCTTCGACACCGCGGACAACCATGAGCAGGGCGGCGCGGACGCGGCGGGGAGGTTCCTGGCCGCGGGAGTGCCGACCACGGCGATGTTCGCGGTCACCGACCGCAATGCCATCGGCTTCACGCGGACGCTGCGGGCCAGCGGGCTCGTGCTGCCGCGCGACCAGGCCGTGATCGGGTTCGACCACACGGACAGCGGCGCGCGGCTGTCCCCCCGGCTGTCCACGGTCGACCCGCATCACGACCGTCTCGGCGAGCTCGCGGTGGCGCTGCTCTTGGCGCGCATGCGGGGCGAGGAGGTGGAGCCAGTGGTCCACCGCACGCCCGCGACGCTGCTGACTCGCGAGTCGTGCGGCTGCGGGGAGACCGCTGCCGTGGCGCCGGACGAGGCGCCCGCCCCAGGCCTGGGCGCCAGCGCCGCCCGTGACCGGCTGCGCCTGCTCGCCGATGTGGCGTTCGGCGGCTCGCCGGTCTCAGGAGGCGGGCGCCGGCCGACCGACGACGCGCGCACCACCTGGTGCCACGGGGTGCTGGACCCGCTGCTGGCGGCCGCGGAGCGCGGCGCCGTTCCCACCCCGACGTCGCTGGCCCGGCTCGCGGACCTGTCGTCCGCGCTGCAGCCGCACCCGGAGGCGCTGGAGCAGCTCGTGGGCGTGGTCCGCGACCTCGAGGCGGAGACGCTGGACTCCCTGGCGGCGGACTCCCCGCACGCGGTGGTGGTGCGCCGCGTCGCCACTGAGCTGCTGCTGGCGCTCACCAAGGGATGTGTGCGCCCGCTGCTCGCGCGCAGCGGCAGCCTGGAGCGCACGATCGCCGACCAGTACGAGGTCGACATGGACCTGCTGCGGGGCAAGGGGGCGAGCCCGCGGGCGCTGACCTGGCTGCCCCGTGCCGTGCGGGGGCCCGCATGCCTGGGCCTGTGGGTGGGTCGAGAGCGCGCGCCAGGCGACCGGGAGGTCGAGGTCGTCGGGGTCTACGACACGAGCGGCACCCTGACCCGGCTGATCGGCTCGCGCAGCCCCGCCAGCCAGTTCCCCCCACCGGCCCTGACCCGCTCGAGCGGCGTGGGCGGCAGCGACCTCACCTTCGTTGTGCCCGTGACGTTCGCCGGCAGCGACTGGGGCCTCCTGGCCATCGAAGGCGTCGTCGAGGCCCGGATGACGAGCGCCCGGGACAAGTACAACCACTGGGCCGCGCTGCTCGCGGTCGCCCTCGACCAGGAGCGGCTGCTCGGCTCGCTGCGCGAGCAGCGCCGCGCGCTGGAGCAGGCGGCAGCCCGCGAGCGCGCCCTCGCGGACAAGGTCCGCGCGAGCGAGGAGCGCTACGCCCTGGCGTCAATGGCGGCGCAGGACGGCACCTGGGACTGGGATGTCAGCGCGGGCGTCGTCTACTACTCGCCGCGCTGGAAGCAGGTGCTCGGCTACCAGGACGACGAGATCAGCTCGTCGCCGACCGAGTGGCTCGAGCGCGTCCACCCAGATGACCGGGACGAGCTCTCGGCTGCCATCGCCGCGCAGCTGGGCGGCGCCAGGGTGCCCCTGGAGCTCGAGCATCGCGTCCGCACGTCCACCGGCGACTACCGGTGGATGATGTGCCGCGCGGTCACGGTGCTCGACGACGCGGGCTGCCCCGCGCGGCTCGTCGGCGCACTCGTCGACATGACGGAGCGTAAGGAGCAGGAGCTGGCCCTGCGCCGCAACGCGCTGCGCGACCCCGAGACGGGCCTGGCGAACCGCATGCTGTTCCTCGAGCGGCTCGGCGCGGCCGTCAAGAGGGCACGGCGCTCTGAGGACTACGACTGCTCAGTCGTGCTGCTGCGGCTCGAGGTGGCGAGTGGCCAGTCGCCGCGGGGCGAGGAGGCGGTGGACGACGACGCGCTGGCGCGGGGAGAGGTCGTCCGCCGTCTGCGCCGCGCGGTGCGCGAGGGGGACACGGCCGCCCGGCTCGGCCAGGACGAGTTCGCCGTGCTCCTGGACGACGTCGGCGTGGGGGGCGACCCGCTGCGCGTCGACGAGCTCCTCACCCACCTGCAGATCGACCTCGGCGCGGACTTGTCCACGGGGGTGCTGCCCAGCGTGCAGCGCTACCACGACGCGGACGACGCGCTGCGTGACGCGGACATCGCCCTGCTGCGGGC
>JAEWEI010000119.1 GCA_023389545.1 Actinomycetes bacterium
TCGTCTACAAGCACTACGTGAACCTGGGCATCGCGGCGGCGACCCCGCGCGGGCTCGTGGTGCCGAACATCAAGGACGCGCACACGCTCGGGCTGAAGGACCTGGCGCTGGGCATCTCGGAGCTGACGGCGACGGCGCGCGCTGGCCGCACCACTCCCACGGACATGTCCGACGGCACCATCACCATCACCAACGTGGGCGTCTTCGGCATCGACACCGGCACCCCGATCCTCAACCCCGGCGAGGCGGCGATCCTGGCCTTCGGGGCCATCCGCCAGCAGCCGTGGGTGCACAAGGGCAAGATCAAGCCGCGTCACGTGACCCAGCTCGCGTTGAGCTTCGACCACCGCCTGGTGGACGGCGCGCTGGGCGCGAAGTTCCTGTCCGATGTCGCGGCGGTGCTCGCCGAGCCCGCACAGGGCCTCGTCTGGGGCTGAGGCGCGGGCAGCCGCATCGCGCACGATCGAGGGTGGACTCCACCTCGGCCCTTCCCACTTGTTGAGATCTCGCGTACCGAATAATGGTCGCGCCGCGCGGGCGGTGCTACCTTCGCCGCATGTCCGATGCGATGAACGCCCTGGTCCGCTGCGTGCGGCCCTGCGTCCGCGTCTGTATGTCGCCGTCGACCGCGCGCTGACGCGCCATCTGACGGCCTGCCCCTGAACGACCTCTCCCGGGTGCTCCTCGCCCCCGGGCGCCGCGTGCCTCGAGCGCGCTGACGGCTGCCGCGCGACTCCCGGCTGGGCAGCCCATCCACCCCACCTCGCATGCCCTGCCGCGCGCGCCCCGCCGCCGCGGCCGTCGAAGAGCCCGGAGGCTCCCATGTCTGTCGACCTTCCCGTCGCGCGCCGCGTGACCCCGTTGGACCCCGTCGAGCTCGACCCGGCCGTGCTCGGCCACCCGGCGACGAACGTCGCCTCGATCCCGCCGCTCGCCGCCCAGTGGGCCTCGCTCGACCTCCGCGAGATCCTGTCCCGGCCGGCGGCGTTCCTGTCCGTCAGCCAGTCGAACTCCCTCTACCGCCCCGGCGGCGTGCAGTACGCCGAGGGGCACGCGTTCCGGGGCAGCCTTCCGGCGACAGTCCGGTCGGTGCAGGCGGCCCGACGGGCGCCGAACTTCGTCTCGTTCGCGTGGATCGGCTACTCGGTGTTCCGTGACTCGTACCCCGGCACCGACGTCGACCGTGCGCAGTACGCGTCCTGGACCGGGCACATCGATGCGACGCCCGAGCAGATCGCGTGGGACAACGCGCTCGTCCCCGAACTCGCGGAGCTCGTGGAGCCGGGCGATAGCACGCTGGACGAGAAGGCCCTGCAGACGGCGTTCGTGGGCACGGACCTGCCGCTCGAGCTCGCGCGCAAGCGGGTCGAGGTGGTGGTGATCACCGGCATCCACACCGACTGGTGCATCGAGGGGAACGCCCGAGCGGCCCGCGACCACGGCCTGCTGCCCATCGTCATCGGCGACGCGACCGGCACACAGCACCCCGACCAGGAGGCCGCGACGTTCGAGCGCATCAACAACTACTTCGCGCCCGTGATCTCGTCCGCGACGTTCGTCGAGCTGGTGGCCCGCTGATGGGCAACGTCGGCCTGCTGCTCGTCGGGGCTGTGCTGTTCGTCAACGGCGTGTCCTCGCTGGGGCTGGTGTCGGCGCGCAGCGCCGCGCCACTGAACCTGTTCGTGGGCACCGCGCAGGTGGTGCTGCCCACCATCGTGCTGGTGCAGCACGGATCCGACCCGGCCGTCGTGGCGGCCACCTGGCCCAGCTACCTCTTCGGGTTCACCTACCTGTGGTTCGCGCTGCTGTCGCTGCGGGGCATCGAGCCGCAGGGCTTCGGCTTCTTCAGCGCGTTCGTCGCGGCGGTGGCGCTGTTCCAGGCGGTCGCGACGGTGGGAACCGACCCGGTGTTCGCCGTCATCTGGGCGACGTGGGCCGTCATGTGGTCGCTGTTCTTCGTCCTGCTCGGCCTGGGCATCAGCCAGGTCCGGGGGCTGGACCTGGGGCGCGCGACCGGCTGGTTCCTCACACTGCTGGGCATCCCCACGTGCACCGTCGCGGCGGTGTTCCTCATCGACGGGCGCTGGACGACCTCGCCCATCGCGGGGTTGGTGGCGCTCGCGGGCCTGATCCTGGGCGCGGTGGCGTCGGTCCTCCTGGCGAGGGGAGGCCTGCCTCGCGTGGCGCCTGTGGCCCACGAGCGGCCGGTCGACGCCTCGCGCGAGGTTCTCGCGCCTGCCTGAGGACGCGTCAGACGAGGACGCTGGTGCCCTGTTCGGGGGTCCGCGGCGGCTTGGACGAGTACGGGTCCTTGGCGGGGGCGCACGGCTCGGGGGTGGCCGCCGTCCCGTGCTGTGGGGCGGCGGCGCCTTCGACGGGCACGCCGCCCCGCCGCTCGTACAGGTCTTGGGCGGCGGAGTCCACGAGGCTCAGCACGTCGCGCGCGACCTCGTCGATCGGCCGGGCGCCGTCGATCACGTGGTACGCGGTGCGCCGGCCCCACGGCTGCTCGAGGTACGTCTGGCGTGAGTCCAGCAGGCGGCGCAGGTCGATGTCCTGCTTCTGGCGCAGCGAGCCCTCGCGGTGCACGATGCGGCTCGCGGCTGTCTCGGCGGGGACGTCCAGGCAGATCGTGACGTCGGGGGCGGGAGCGAACCGGTTGAGCTCCACCAGCCAGTCCATCTCCACCCCGCAGGCCTGGAAGAACGTGTAGGTCGCGAAGACGTACTGGTCGGCGATGACCGTCTCCCCGCGATCGAGGCGGGGGCAGATGACCGTGCGGGCGTGGCGGGCGAGGTCGAACGCCGCGAGCAGAGCCAGCTCGCGCATCGCCTCGGGGGTGCGGCGGTCGAGGCTCTCGACGGAGCGGACCAGGTCATCGCCCCTGTACAGGTCGGTGGGCTGGCGGGTGGCGTGGACCGGGCGGCTGTCGCGCAGGTGCTCGGCGATCCGCGCGGCCTGCGTCGTCTTCCCGCTCGCGTCGATGCCGCACACGGCGACCAGCAGGCCGCGGGTCATCGTCTCCTCGGTGCTCATGCGCCCAGGATGGCGCAAACCAGGAGAGTTCGGGAACTTCTGTCGAAACGATCTTTCCGGATCCTGATCACGGTTGGGTGACGGCGGCGCCGCGCGGCTTGTCGGGCCCACTAGGCCGCCTCCCGCGCGGCATAAACGATTCGGACAATCGGCGCGCGCCGAAGGCGGCAGGGTGCTGCGTAGGGTGCCCTGCATGGGCTCACCGGAGAGCGGTCCGCTGCGGCTCGCGCGCGCCCTCGCGGTGACCAGCGTGGTGTTCGGCCTTGCCGCAGGCGCCCATGTCGCCGGGGGCGCCGAACTGCCCGTTCCGTCGGTCCTGGCGCTGCTCGCCGCGGTCGTGCTGGCTGGCAGCGTCGCGGTCACGCGGTCGCGCCTGGGCCTGGTCGCTGTGGGCTGCGCGCTCGGCATCGGGCAGGTCGCGCTGCACCACGCCTTCGTGCTGCTGACGGCGTCGCCGGACTGCGCGCCCGTCGCGCCGCCCGCGGCCGATGCGGGGCATGCGCACCACGGCGGCCACGCCACGGTGGGCGGCTGCGCGTCCGCCGCTGCTCCGGCAGACGGGCCGGCCTCGGGCCTGGCGCCCGGCCTGACGCACGGCCAGCTCGTCGACAGGACCATGCTGTTCGCGCACGTCGCGGCCACGCTCGCCGCCGCGCTCATGCTTCTCCTCGGGGACCGCGCGTTGTGGTGGCTGGCCGCCTGGCTGCGTCCCGCGTGGGACCGGCTCGTCGCTGTGACGCGCCTGCCCGAGGGTCTCCTGCCAGGGGTTCCGCGCAGCCGGGTCGTCATGGCGGGCCCCCAGCTCCAGTCCGGCCCCGCCGGGGTGCGTGGACCGCCGGGCGGGCACACGCCGGAACCTCCCACGACGCGCCCCCAGGCGCACTGACCTCAGGCTTGAGCGCGCCGCTGACGGGACCAGTCCGGCCTGCCCTGACGACATTCCCGCGCCCGCCGCCAACGCCCGCGGGCCATCAGCCTCGAAGGACCCACCATGCGCAGACCTCCGTACGCCCTCGGCCGCGCCCGCACAGGAGCACGCGCCCTCACAAGGACCCTCGCCGTCGCCGGCGTGCTCCTGCTCGTCGCGCCCGCCGCCGCGTCAGCACACGTGACAGTCATCCCGGAGCGCACCGCCGCCGGCGGCTGGGCGCGCCTGACATTCCGAGTGCCCAACGAGTCCGCGACCGCGGGCACCACACGACTGCAGGTGCGCCTGCCCGCCGAGTCGCCGCTGCTGCACGTCTCGGCGCTGGCCGTGCCGGGCTGGACGGCCACCGTCGAGAAGGCGGCGCTGGCCGCCCCGGTGACGAGCCACGGCACGGAGATCACGGAGGCGCCGTCCGTGGTGACGTGGACGGCGGATCCCGGCGTGCAGATCGGCCCCGGCCAGTTCCTGGAGTTCGCCATCTCCGGTGGGCCGTTGCCGGACGCGGGCACGACGCTGGTGCTGCCCGCCGAGCAGACGTACTCGGACGGCGCAGTGGTGGCGTGGGACCAGGTGGCCGTGGGGGATGAGGAGCCCGCGCATCCGGCGCCGGCGTTCACCGTCACGGCAGCCGAGGACGACGCGCACGGCGCAGCGACGGATGTCACACCCACGCACGCGTCCGACGAGGCCGTCGCCGCCGAGCAGGCGGCGCAGCAGGGCGCCGACGCCGACTCGAGCCGTGCGGCGGGCGACGCCGCAGGTGAGGGACCCGCCGCTGGGGCCGATCCGGTGGCCCGCGCGCTCGGCGGGCTCGGCGCCGTCGCGGGGCTGCTGGCGTTGGCGCTCGCCTGGTCCCGGCGTCGCACGGCCGCCGCGCCGCACGGCGGATCGGGAGTTCGGCCCTCCAGCGAACAGAGGCGATGATGGTCGGCATGTCCCGCATTCCTGTCGCCCTGCGCCCTGCGCGGCGTGCCCTCGCGGCGGTCATCGCCGCGTTCGTCCTCGTCGGCCTCGGCGCCGGCGGCGCGAGCGCCCACAACTCGTTGCGCTCCACCGACCCGGCCGACGGCTCGACGGTCACCGTCGTGCCGTCGCAGCTCACCCTCACGTTCGACCAGCCCGCGCTGGCGATCGGCACCGAGATCGCTGTGCTGGCGCCGGACGGGAGCCTCGTGAGCGCTGGCGAGCCGGTGCTGATCGACTCGAGCGTCAGCCAGCCCATCGAGGGCGAGCTGCCCGCCGGCACGTACACCGTGCAGTGGCGTGTGACCTCGGCGGACGGCCACCCGTTGTCCGGCGAGCTGTCCTTCACCGCGGCGGAGGGCACGGCCATCGGCGTCGAGGCCGCGCCCGCCGCGACCGCCGACCCGGTCGCGGAGGACGAGCAGACGGCAGCCGCCGAGCCGGAGACGACGGAGGCGGCGGAGTCCGACGCCGTGGTGACCTCGGCGCCCGAGCCCGAGGACGACGGGCTCTCCACCGGCCAGATCGTGGGCATCGGCGCCCTGGTGATGCTCATCGCGGGCGGCGTGCTGGTCGCGCTGCGCGTGAGCCAGCGGAAGCAGAGCTGAGCCGATGACCGTGCGCGAGGCGCCCCCCGCCCCTGACATCGACCGCGAGCACCGGGTCGGCGTCGGGGGGCGCCTCGCGCTGCTCGTGCTCAGCGGCGCCCTGCTCGCCGTCCTCGGCGTGTGGATGTCGGGCGCCGCAGTGCCCGGCTACCTACGGGACCCGGGCGCCGTGGTGCGCTGGGGGCTGCCGGTGGTCACCACGCTCACCGAGCTCGCCGGGTCGCTGACGCTCGGCGCCCTGGTGCTGGCGATGGGCGTGCTCCCGCGCCGGGCGGCGCCGCCCGGGGGAACGGGCTCGGGCCGGGCGGCGCGTGACGGGGCGGCGAGCCCCGTGGTGGGCGACGGGTATGCGCGCAGCCTGATCCTCGCCGGGGTGTCGGCCGCAGTGTGGACGGTGCTGAGCATGGCCCACCTGGTGCTGACCTACGCGTCGGTCAGTGGGCGCCCGCCGGACTCGGCGACCTTCGGCGAGGAGCTGGGCGTCTTCGTCTCGCAGATCGACCTGGGCCGGGCGTTGATCGTGGTGACCACCCTCGCGGCTGTCGTCACGGCCCTCTCGCTGCTGGTGGCGACGCCGACAGGGGCCGCCTGGACGGCGGCGCTCGTGGTCGTCGCGCTGTGGCAGCAGGCGCAGACCGGCCACGCCGCCGGGTCCGCCAGCCACGACCTGGCCACCACGTCGATGTTCCTGCACCTGGTCGGCGCGGCGGTGTGGATCGGCGCCCTGGCGGCGCTCGCGGCGCTGCTGCGCCGGCTGGGCGCGGACCTGGGCCCGGCGGTGGCCCGGTACTCGGTGATCGCCGGCTGGTGCTTCGTGGCGGTGGCCGTATCCGGGCTGGTCAACGCGGTGGTCCGGGTGGGCGGGCTGGACGGGATGGCGAGCCGCTACGGCGTGCTGGTCATCGTCAAGGCTGTGCTGTTCGGCGCGCTCGGCCTGCTGGGGCTGTGGCACCGGCGCCGTGTCATCCCGGCGCTGACCGGCGTCGACACAGCCAGCAGAGGAGTCGGCGCGCGCCTGTTCTGGCGCCTGGTCGCCGTCGAGCTCGCGGTGATGGGCGCAGTCTCGGGGGTGGCCGCCGCGCTCGGCTCGACGTCCCCGCCGGTGCCCGATGAGCCCATCGGCAACCCGACGCCCGCCGAGATCGTCACCGGCCACGCGCTGCCGCCCGAGCCGACGGCGCTGCGTTGGTTCACCGAGTGGCGCTGGGACGTGCTGTTCGCGTCCGCGGCCGTCGCCGGCATCGTGGTCTACCTGGGCTGGGTGCGCCGCCTGCGCAAGCGCGGCGACTCGTGGCCGATGAGCCGCACCGTCATGTGGGTGGCCGGGTTGGCGATCTTCTTCTGGACGACGTCCGGCGGCCCCGCGATGTACGGGCATGTGCTCTTCAGCGCGCACATGGTGCAGCACATGATCCTGGCGATGGTCATCCCGCTGCTGCTGGCGCTCGCGGCGCCCGTGACGCTGGCGCTGCGCGCGCTGCCGTCCCGGTCGGTGTCGTTGCGCGGGGACGCGTCACGGGGGCCCCGCGAGTGGATCCTGGTGCTGGTGCACAGCCGCCTCGGCCAGTTCTTCGCGAACCCCATCGTCGCGGCCGTGAACTTCGCCGGGTCGATGATCGTCTTCTATTACACCAACGCGTTCGAGTGGGCCCTGACCAGCGGCGTCGGGCACATCTTCATGGTGGTGCACTTCTCGCTCGCCGGGTACCTGTTCGCCAATGGACTGATCGGCGTGGACCCGGGCCCCAAGCGCCCGCCCTACCCGCAGCGCATCCTGGTGCTGTTCGGCACGATGGCCTTCCACGCCTTCTTCGGCGTGACGCTCCTCAACGGGGAGTCACTGCTCGTGGCCGACTACTTCGGTCTGCTGGGCCGTGAGTGGGGGCCGTCGGCGATCGCCGACCAGCAGAAGGGCGGTGGCGTGGCGTGGGGCATCGGCGAGCTGCCGACCTTGGCGTTGGCCGTCGGCGTCGCGGTGTCGTGGGCGCGGGACGACGAGCGGGTCGCGCGCCGTCGCGACCGCCGGGTGGACCGCGACGGGGACGCCGAGCTGGACGAGTACAACGCGATGCTGGCCCGGATGTCCGATCGCGACGGCGCGGCCCCGCGCTGATCGGGCGGCGAACTGATTTGGCGCCGCGCTAGACGGCGCGTGTGGAACGCATGCCCTGGCGCGGCGCCCGCGTGATAGGACGGACCGGTGACCCAGACGACGCCGCCGCCCACGCCGTTCCACGACCTCGAGCAGTACATCGCCCTGCCCCGGTTCTCGGGCCTCGCCTTGTCGAAGGACGGCACGCGCCTCGTCACGGCTGTCGCGACGCTGGACGCGAAGCGCACCAAGTACGTGACGGCCCTGTGGGAGGTCGACCCGGCAGGGGAGAAGCCCGCGAGGCGCCTGACGCGCAGCGCCACAGGGGAGTCCAGCGCGGCGTTCACGCATTCGGGGGACCTGCTGTTCACCTCGGCCCGCCCGGACCCCGAGCCGCGCGAGGGCGCTGACGACGATCCGGCCCCGGCGCTGTGGCTGCTGCCCGCCGACGGCGCCGAGGCGCGCGTGGTCGCCGACCGCTCGGCTGGCCTGGGCGGTGTGCGCGTCGCCGCCGAGGCGCCGGTGGTGCTGGTGGGGTCGCAGGTGCTGCCGCGCGCGGTCGACGCCGCCGACGACGAGCGGCTGCGCAAGGGGCGCAAGGACAAGAAGGTCGCGGCGATCCTGCACACGTCGTACCCGGTGCGGTACTGGGACCACGACCTGGGTCCCGCGACGCCGCACCTGTTCACTGCGCCGCTCGACGCCGACGTCAGCGAGCCGGTCGCCGGGGCGCGGGACCCTCGCCTGGAGCTCACGGACGTGACCCCGGGCGCCGCCGCCGCTCTGGTCGAGCAGTCCAGCGACCTGTCGCCTGATGGCCGGACCATCGTCACCGGATGGATGACGCCGATCGCGCGCGGCGCGCAGCGGGCGCACCTCGAGGTGGTGGACATCGCGACCCGCGAGCACCGCACCCTCGTCGCTGACGAGGGTGCGGACCTCAGCGCCCCCGTGATCTCGCCCGACGGGCGGCTGGTGGCGTACACCCGCGGGACGCTCGGCACGCCCCACAGCGCCCCGCGGTCGGAGCTGTGGGTGGTGGGCCTGGACGGCGCCGGCGCCCGTCGGCTAGCCGAGGGCTGGGACCGGTGGGCGCACAGCCCTGTGTGGACGCCGGACTCCGCCGCGCTGCTGGTCTCCGCAGACGACGACGGTCGCGGGCCGATCTTCCGCATCGACCTGGCCACGGACTCCGTCACGCGCGTGACCAGCGACGACGCCGCATTCACCGACGTCCAGGTCAGCCCCGACGGGCAGACGCTGTACGCGATGCGCAGCTCCTACCTCACGCCCGCCCACCCCGTGCGCGTGGACCTGGCGGCCGCCGTCGCCGCCGGCTCACCGGTTCCCGCCACCGCGCTCCGCGCCCCGGCGCCCCTGCCCGCCGTGCCCGGGACGCTCACCGAGGTGGTCGCCACCGCCGAGGACGGCCAGCGCGTCCGGTCCTGGCTCGCGCTGCCCGAGGGCGCCTCCGCCACGAGCCCCGCGCCGTTGCTGCTGTGGATCCACGGCGGCCCGCTCAACTCCTGGAACGCCTGGTCGTGGCGTTGGAACCCGTGGCTGCTCGTCGCCCAGGGGTACGCCGTGCTGCTGCCGGACCCGGCGCTGTCCACCGGCTACGGCCAGGAGTTCGTCCAGCGTGGCTGGGGCTCGTGGGGCGACGCGCCGTTCACCGACCTGATGGCCGCCACCGACGCCGCCGTCGCGCGGCCGGACATCGACGAGACCCGCACCGCCGCGATGGGCGGCTCGTTCGGCGGGTATATGGCCAACTGGGTGGCCGGGCACACCGACCGGTTCGACGCGATCGTCACGCACGCGAGCCTGTGGGCGCTGGACCAGTTCGGCCCGACGACGGACGCGGCCTACTACTGGGAGCGGGAGATGACGGACGAGATGGCCCTGGCCAACTCGCCGCACCTGTTCGTGGAGAAGATCGCCACGCCGATGCTCGTCATCCACGGCGACAAGGACTACCGCGTCCCGATCGGCGAGGGCCTGCGGCTCTGGTACGAGCTCAACGCCCGCTCGGGCCTGCCCGCCGACGAGCAGGGCCGCACCCCGCACCAGTTCCTGTACTTCCCGGATGAGAACCACTGGATCCTCGCGCCGCAGAACTCGATCGTCTGGTACCAGGTGATCGAGGCGTTCCTGGCGCAGCATGTGCTCGACCAGGAGCCGCCCGCGCTGCCGGAGGTGCTGGGCTGATGGCCGACGAGTACCGCGTCCCCGGGCTCGTGGTACGCGAGCACCGCGTGAGCGTGCCGGTGGACTGGTCAGCGCCGGAGCGCTTCGGGTCCATCGAGGTGTTCGCCCGCGAGCTCGTCGACCCCGCGAAGGCCGGCGACGACCTGCCGCTGCTGCTGTTCCTGCAGGGCGGCCCCGGTGGCCAGGGCCCGCGCCCGCTGGGCGGCGGCTGGTGGGCGACTGCCCTCCAGACACACCGCGTGGTGTTGCTCGACCAGCGCGGCACCGGTCGGTCGTCGCGTGTGGACGGGCAGACCATCGCGGCCTTCGACGACCCGCGCCAGGCCGCCGACTACCTCTCGTGCTTCCGGGCCGACGCGATCGTGGCGGACGCCGAGCACCTGCGCGCCACCGTCTACGGCGAGCGGCGGTGGGCCACCCTCGGCCAGTCCTACGGCGGGTTCCTCACCCTGGCATACCTGTCACGCCACCCGCAGGCGCTGACCTCCTGCTACGTTACGGGCGGGCTGCCCGGCATCACCGCCACCGCGCAGGACGTGTACCGGGCCACCTACCCGCTCCAGGCGCAGCGCAACGCCGAGCTCGCGCGCCGCTACCCGACCGACGTGGCGGCCCTGGGGCGCCTCGCCGACCGGCTCTCCGCCGAGGACGTGCGCCTGCCGAACGGCGACCCGTTCACCACCGAGCGGTTGCAGACCCTCGGGATGCCGCTCGGCATGAGCACCGGGGCCGACGCGCTGCACTGGCTGCTCGACACGGCCTTCGTCGACGAGGCCGCCGCCGAGCCGTCCGCCGCGTTCCTCGCGGCCGTCGCGCACCAGACCGGCTTCGACGACAACCCGCTGTACGCCGTGCTGCAGGAGGTCATCTACCACCAGGGCCACGTCGAGCCCGGCTGGGCGGCGCAGGCCGAGCAGGACCGCTGGCGGCAGTTCGACGCCACCGCCCGACCGTTGCACCCCACGGGTGAGGCGATCTTCCCGTGGATGTATCAGCAGGTCAGCGCCCTGCGGCCGTTCCAGGCCGTCGCCGAGGAACTCGCCAGCCGCACCGAGTGGCCCCGGTTGTACGACGTCGACCGCCTCGCCGCCAACGAGGTGCCCGTCGCCGCCGTGCAGTACTACGACGACCCCTACGTGGACCTCGGGCTGGCGCTGGGCACAGCCGACCGGGTCGGCAACGCGCAGGTGTGGATCACCAACGAGTACCTGCACGACGGCCTGCGCGTCGCCGGGGACGTCATCCTGCCCCGCCTGATGGACCTCGCCTCCGGCCGCTGGACGGTCACCGGCCGCTGAAATCACGGCGCGCTGAAGTCACCGGGCGCTGAGCTCGCGGGCCCGGCGGAAGACGTCGTCGAGCATCTGCGGGGTCAGGCGGCCGGTGAAGGTGTTCTGCTGGCTGACGTGGAACGACCCGAGCAGGGTCATCGCCTGCCCGTTGGGCCCCGTCAGCGGCGCCTCCGCGCCATGCGCGAACCGGGGCCGCGGCCGGGGCACGTGCCAGCCCTGTTCGCCGAGGGTCGCCAGCGTCGCCTGCCAGGCGAAGCCGCCGAGCGCCACCACGACGCGGGGCTCGATCAGCCGCAGCTCGCGGGTGAGCCACGGCGCGCAGGTGCGGCGCTCGGCGGGTGTGGGGGCGTTGTCCGGCGGGGCGCAGTGCACGGGCGCCGTGAGCCGCAGGCCGGTGAGCACCAGGCCGTCATCGGCGCGCACGGACGTGGGCTGTGACGCGTAGCCTGCGCGGTGCAGCGACGCGATCAGGAAGTCCCCGGACCTGTCGCCGGTGAACATGCGGCCCGTGCGGTTGCCGCCGTGCGCGGCAGGGGCCAGGCCCACCACGAGCACCCGGGCATGTGGGTCGCCGAAGCCGGCCACGGGGCGACCCCAGTACTCCTCGCCGCGGAACGACGCACGCGGCGCGGCGGCGACGGCCTCCCGCCACGCGACGAGCCGAGGGCAGGCCCGGCACTCGACGAGCATGCCGTCCATCTCGTCCACCGTGCGGGCCGAGGCGGCGATCAGGGGGTAGGACGGGTCGTCGGGCACAGGCGGCTCCGCCACGTTGCCCCGCGTCACCGGCGCATCGTCCCCGCCGCCCGTCGTCCGCATGTCCGTCCAGCTCATTCGAAGCGGCTGGGGTCCCCGGCGCCCACGCGCACGACCTCGGGGTACCCCTCGGACCAGTCGATGACGGTGGTGGGCTCGGTGCCGCAGTCCCCGGCGTCGATCACGGCGTCCACCAGGTGGTCGAGCTCCTCCTTGACCTGCCAACCGTCAGTCAGCGGCTGCTCCTCGCCGGGCAGCAGCAGCGTGCTCGACAGCAGCGGCTCGCCCAGTTCGCGCAGCAGCGCCTGCACCACCCGGTGGTCGGGGATGCGCACCCCGACGGTCCGCTTCTTGGGGTGCGCGAGCCTCTTCGGCACCTCCTTGGTGGCAGGCAGGATGAACGTGTACGGCCCGGGCGTGGCGGCCTTGATGGCCCGAAACGCGGCGTTGTCGAGCTGCACGAGCTGCCCGAGCTGCGTGAAGTCGGAGCACACCAGCGTGAAGTGGTGCTTGTCGTCGAGGTGGCGGATCTGGCGGATGCGGTCCGCCGCCGCGTGGTCGTCCATCCGGGCGCCCAGCGCGTAGCAGGAGTCCGTGGGGTAGGCGATCAGCGCGTCGTCGCGCAGCATCTGCACTGCCTGCGCGATGGTGCGCGGCTGGGGGTCGTGGGGGTGGACGTCGAGGTACCGGGCCATGCGTCGAGACTAGGCCCGCGGGCTGGGCTCACGGACGCCCCGGCCCCGTCGTCGGCGGTGGCGATCCCGCTCGCCGCGCGAAAACGGGCGACTCGCGCCAGACTCGTGGCTGCCCGGGCGCCCCCCGCCCGGCCCGACGGGAGGAGTGACCATGGGAATCGGTGGCGGCATAGGCCTCATCGTGCTCGGCGCGATCCTGGCGTTCGGCGTGCAGGACGGCATCAGCGGTGTCGACCTGACGGCGATCGGGTACATCTGCATGGGTGGTGGCCTGCTGGCCATCATCATCGCGCTGGTGCTCAACGCCCAGCGCAGCAACACCACGCACCGCGAGGTCATCGAACGGCACGACGACACCAGGCCGCCGGTCTACTGACGGGCTGGCGAACCCTCTCGGCGAGCGTCGCACCACGCCAGCAGCGCGTGGTGCGGCGCTCGCCGCGCGTGTGCCGCTGGCCAGGGTGAGACTCGAACAGTGGCGGGGCGCCCGACGCCCGGCGCGAGGGGGGTCAGGCATGGGCATCGGTGGCGGCATCGTCCTCATCGTGATTGGCGCGACGCTCGCGTTCGCGGTCACCGACAACGTCCCCGGCGTCGACCTGACGATCGTGGGCTACATCTGCATGGGGGCCGGGCTGCTGGCGCTCATCCTGGCGATCATCTTCAACGCGCAGCGCTCGCACACGAGCCACCGCGAGGTCATCGAGCGGCGGGACACGGGCTACCGGTACTGAGCCCCACGCCCTCGACGCGCGCAGGAGCGCCCGCCTCGCCGTGATGAGGGCGAGGCGGGCGCGGCGCGTTGCGAGCCGGTCAGGCCAAGGAGCAAGCCGAGCCGTTGAGGGTCACACCGGTGGGCGTGCCCGGGCCGCTGGACGCGTTCGCCAGGAACCCGAAGCTCGTGGAGCCGTTCGCCGCGATCGTGCCGTTCCACGCGGCGGCTTTGGCGGTCACGACCGCGCCGGACTGCGTGGCCGTCGAGCTCCACGCCTGGGTGAGTTGCTCACCCTTGCTGAACGTCCACTTCAGCTCCCAGTTGTTGACCGCCGAGCTGGAGCCGTTGCGGACCGTCACCTGGCCGACGTACCCGCCGTTCCACGCGTTCGTCGTGTCGAAGGTGACCGAGCAGCCGGTGGTGGGCGGCGGGGTCGTGGGCGGCGCTGTGGTGGGCGGCGCTGTGGTCGGCGGGGCCGTCGTGGGAGGCGGTGTCGTGGGCGGCGGGGTGGTCGGCGGCGCCGTCGTGGGAGGCGGCGTCACCGTGCCACCCTGGAAGACGACATCCGAGCAGTTGTAGAAGGCCTCAGGGCTGTCGGAGCGCTGCCAGATCGAGTAGATGATGTGCCGCCCCGACTTGTTGGGGAGCTTGGCCTGCCAGTAGTACTCGGCGCCCTGTGGGCCGCCCTGGCGCAGCGGCGGGTTGGTCACCTCGTCGAACGGGGCCGGCTCCAGGTCGCTCCACTTCAGCGGCTGGCTGGGGTTCCAGCCGTCCTTGGTGACGTACTGCGACCAGGTGCCAGGGTGCTGCGCCCAGGCGTTGTACTGCATGGTGATGGTCGAACCGGCCTGCAGCGTCGTGGTCGGCCAGTCGGTGCCGCCCTTGCGCGCGCCGCTGAACGAGGCGAGCGGGCCGCACAGGTTGCCGTCGGGAATGATCGTGCGGTGCTGGCCGGCCGCGTTGCTCAGCAGGTTCCCGAACCAGTTGTAGAACGGGTAGTTGCCGTTCTCGGCGAGCATGTTCACGCAGGCGGGGTTGGTCGGGTTCAGGCCGCCGCCCACGCCGTTCTCGACGCCGTTGACGTAGCACGCATAGGTGCGGGTGGCGGGATAGGTGAGGCCACCGTGCGCCAGCGCCGGTGACGAGGGCAGGGCGACCAGCAGCGCCGCCGCCAGGGCTGTTGTCGCTGCCGCGGCGATGCGCCGCGTGAGTCTTCGGGCAGGGGACATGCGGGCTCCTCGAGTGGATCGGCCGGTGGCCCGGGCGCGGGCGCCGGGATGGAGGGCGCGGTCCGCCGGCGCCCGGTTCCGGTCCGTGCCGGCCGGCCACCCTCCTGGCCCAGCGTCGTCGCAGGTCCAGGTAGTGCGGAGCGTGCGGGTTGCGGTCCCAGGGTCGACGGGCTTCGAGGACGCGTCAACGAGCCGAAACGCTTCATCTCGCAGGCGTTCGGCGGCCGGCGCGCAGGTGTGCGTCCCTCATGCCCGGCTCATGCGAATCTCCCGGCCATGAAGCGCGCGCCGCTCTGTGGCATGTCGGCGCCGCAGGGAACACTGGGGGGCTCCACCGGACGAAACCCCCACCGGGGCGGGAAACGGGCATCGGCGCACAGTGCGACGCCGGGCCCTTCGGGCAGAGGGAACGCACGGAGGCACGGTCAAGGGGGGCCAATGATGAACAGGGACGAGGCGCGAGAGGTCAAGGCGCAGCTCGCCGACTACGTGGACGAGCTGGTGCAGCGCCAGGGCCTGCAGCCGCTGGACCTGGACGTCGCGGCCGCCAGCGGTCCCACGCTCGGGCTCGGCCTCGCGCCGCGCGACGGCGGTGGGTACGCGATGGCCGTGCGCTACCGGCTCGGAGTGCCCGCCGTGCGGCGGCTCGCCCGCAAAGTCGTCGAGCAGGCCGGGCCCGCCGTGGACGTGCGGCGCACCGGCCGCATCCGGCCCGTCACGGCTGGACACGTCGCCGACGCGGGCGAGCAGCGCGCGGGCCAGCGGCTGCCCGTGGCGACCGCGCTCGCGGAAGGCGAGACAGGGCGTGCCCGCCCGCTGCGCCCGGGTGTCTCGATCGCGCACGTCGACGTGACAGCGGGGACGCTGGGCGCGTTCGTCGTGCGTGACGGCGCCCTGCACGTCCTGTCCAACTTCCACGTGCTGGCCGGCACACCCCGCGCGCAGATCGGCGACGTCATCGTGCAGCCGGGGCCGGCGGATGGTGGACGGGCGCCGCGCGACCGGGTGGGCACGCTCGCCGCGATGGCGCCGCTCGAGCGGGGGCGACGGGCGACAGTCGACGCCGCGATCGCGCTGCTCGACGAGCAGGAGGTGGATTTGCGGTACCCGGTGGGCCCGATCACCACCACCACCGTGGCGTTCGGCAACGAGGAGGTCGCGAAGATCGGGCGCACCACAGCGGTCACCACCGGGCGCGTCACGGCCATCGAGCTGGACGACGTGGTGGTCGGCTACGGCAACCCGCTGGGCAACCTGCGGTTCGACGACCAGATCGAGGTCGAGTCGACCGGGGCGGGCCCGTTCTCCCGCGGCGGGGACTCGGGGTCGCTCGTCTACCGGGCCGACGGCGTCGCGATCGGCCTGCTCTTCGCCGGCAGCGAGACCGGCGGGTCGAACGGCTCGGGCCTGACCTACCTCAACCCGATCGACACGGTGCTGTCGACACTGGGGGTCGAGCTCGCGAGCTGAGCGCAGTGAGCACGTCGGGGCCCGGGCCCCCCAGGCCGGGGGCCCGGGCCCCCCGGG
>JAEWEI010000213.1 GCA_023389545.1 Actinomycetes bacterium
GCTCGTGGCCACCTCGGCGACCCGGTCGCCGAGCGACTCGCGGGCCGACTGCTCCTGGGCGACCCGTGCGGCGGAGGCTGCCAGGGCCTCACGGGCGGCGTCGATCCGCCCGGCGTCTCCGCGCAGCCGCCCCGGCATGCCCCGCACCAGGAACCGGCGGTGGAAGCGCTGCTGCTCGGCGGCGGCGAGAACGCCGGTGGCCTCCCGCACGTAGGCGTCCATGACATCCACGGTGCGGTTGATCGACGTGCGCAGCGCCACGGCCTGCGGGGCGCCGGCCAGGGCGGGCAGGCGGTCCTCCAAGTTGCCCTCGGCGACGCCGCCGAGGAACGCGGCGATGGTGGTGAGCGACTCGAGGGTGCCCGCGGGCACCTGCTCGGTTGCGGGCTCGGCGGCCGGCTCGGGGCGCGGGCGGCGCCTCATCGCGCGCCGGCCATCTGACGCCCGGCCATCTGGCGCCCGGCCATGTCCCTGCCGGCCAGTGCCCACACCCACGTGTCGAGGGTGTGGCCCGCCGAGGCCAGCTCGTCGGTGAGCGCCGCCACCCCGGCGGCGATCGCGTCCGACGTCCTCCGCTGCGCGGCCTCGGCGTGGAGGACCCGTGCGTACGCGGCTGCGACCTCGTCGCGGATCTCCGGCTCGACCCAGCGGCGGTTCGAGTGGTAGCCGACGATGGCGCCCGTCGTGTCGAACGTCGGGGTGACGTGTGCGAGCACCCAGTAGTGCCCGCCGTCGGCGGCGAGGTTGACGACGTAGGCGAACAGCTCCTCGCCAGCGCTGATGGTGTCCCACATGACCTGGAAGACGGCGCGCGGCATCCCGGGATGGCGAATCACGTTGTGGGGCATTCCGATGATCTCGGACTCGTTATATCCGGCCACCCGCAGGAATGTGTCGTTGGCGTACCGGATGACCCCTTTGGTGTCGGTCTTGGAGACGATGATCTCCTCGCGCCCGAAGGGGCGTTCCACGCCGGTGGGGACCACGCGCGACGTTCTGCGCGGTGCTGTCGCGGATCGGGCGATGGGGGGTGTGGCCAGCATGGATGTCCCTACGAGGAAAAGTGCCCGATGAGGCTCTGTCTCGACAAATCCTATCGAGGCGCAGTCCCATGCCGTGCACGCGTCACCGCGCAGCGGCGCCACGTTCCACGTGCGGGCGTTCTTGCGTGGACTCGACAAGCTTGCGCAGGGCCGCCCGGTCGATCTTCCCTGTCGCGTTGCGGGGCAGCTCGGCGACGGCCACGACACGGGTCGGCAGCTTGAACCGCGCGATGGTGCGGGCGGCGAGCTCGCGCACCTGATCGAGTGGGGGGCATGCGCCGGTGGTCTCGAGCACCGCGACGACCGTCTCGCCCCACCGTGCGTCCGGGAGGCCGAGCACCGCGAGATCGTGCACGTCGGCGCCCAGCAGCTCGGACAGCGCGCGCTCGACCTCGCACGGAAAGACCTTCTCCCCGCCGGTGTTGATCATCTGCGTCAACCGTCCGACCACGGTGAGGCAGCCGTCCTCGTCCCGGACGGCGAGGTCGCCGGTGCGCAGCCAGCCGTCGGGGGTGGTGGCGGCGCGCGTGAGCTCCGGGGCGCGCCAGTAGCCGGGGGTCACATGGGGGCCGCGGACGACGATCTCGCCGGGTGCGCCGGGGGCCGTCACGGCGTCGCCCGTCGCGGGGTCGTCCAGCCGGATGTCGGTCCACGGGAGCGGCAGCCCGCACGAGCCGGCCTTCTCCACGGTCCAGCGGCGCGGTAGGTAGGTGGCGCTGGGCGCGGTCTCGGTCATGCCCCAGGACTGCTGCAGGTGCAGGCCCCGCTCGACATAGGCCCTCAACAGCGACGGGGGAGCGGCCGATCCTGCGATGGTCGCGGCCCGCACGCCCGACAGGTCCGCGGTGGCGAACCCCGGGCAGCGCGCGACGGCAGCGAACATGGCGGGGACGCCGAACAGGCAGGTCACGCCGGTGGACAGGTCGGTGAGGGTGCGCGCGGCGTCGAACGCCCGCCGTGACAGCACGGTGCCGCCGCGGAGCAGCGTGCGGAGGGTGAAGGCGTTCAGGCCGCCGATGTGGGACATCGGGGCGACAGCCAGGGCGACATCGTCGTCGCGCGTGTCGAGCACCTGATCGATGTTGCGGGCGCTCCACCACAGGTTGCCGTGGGTCAGCATGACGCCCTTGGGGGTTCCGGAGGTGCCGGAGGTGTACATGATGACGGCGAGATCGTCTGCGGCGAGCCGGACGGGCTCCAGGCAGCGGGACTGCTCGGCACGGGCGGGGTCGGCCAGCGGCGTGGCGATGCGCGCGTCGAGCCAGTTCCGGTGGGCCTCGTCGGCCACGAGGCGGGCGTAGGCGCCCGCGAGCTCGCCGTCGACCACGACTGTGTGCGGGTCGCAGTGGCGCAGCAGCGTGCGCACCTCGGCGGGCGCGAGCCGGAAGCTCACGGGGACGAAGACCGCGCCCACGCACGCGGCGCCGAGCAGGGTGACCAGGAAGGCCGCGCTGTTGCGGCCGGCGAAGGCCACCCGGTCGCCGGGGCGGACGCCGTCGGCGCGGAGCCGGACGGCGAGGTCAGACGCGGCGCGCTGCACCTCGGCAGACGTGTGCGCGGTGCGCTCGTCGACGATCGAGGTGGCCTGCGGATCGCGGCGCACCAGATGCCAGAAGGCGCTGGCCGGGCTCAGGTCCGGTCCCATCAATGCCTCACCCCTCGTGTGGGGCCGCGGGCGGCGGCGCCACCCGGGTGGTGGGCCGTGGTGGGGGGGCGGCCGGGGCCGCCCCCC
>JAEWEI010000220.1 GCA_023389545.1 Actinomycetes bacterium
GCTGTGGGCGCTGTGGCACGCCACCGGCCTGTCGGAGGCATGGCGCCGGTCGGCGCTCGCGGGCGGCCCCGGGAGCGCTCGCGCCGACCGCGACCTCGACGCCGTGCTCGCCCTGTTCCGGGCCGCGGAGACCTTCGTGGACCGGCTGCCTCAGGCGCCGCCCGCCGCATTCGTCGACTGGGTGCTCTCGCAGGACCTGCCCGCCGACACGATCGCCGCGCGGGCCCACCGTGACGCCGTCGCGGTGCTCACCCCGGCAGGCGCCGCCGGTCGTGAGTGGGACGTGGTGGTCGTCGCGGGCGTGCAGGACGGCGTCTGGCCCGACCTTCGCCTGCGCGACTCGCTGCTCGGGGCGCAGACCCTCGTGGAGATCCTCGCCGGGCGCGAGCCCGACGCCGGGCAGCTCGGCGCCGGGGCCCGCGCCGCGGTGCTCGCCGACGAGCTGCGCTCCTTCGCCGTCTCCGTGTCCCGGGCCCGCCGGGCGCTGCTCGTCACGGCGGTCGCCGACGCGGACACGCAGCCCTCGCCGTTCGTGGAGCTCGTCGACCCATGCGAGGCCGATGTGGACCCGCGCAAGGTGATGAGCCCGGCGCCGCTCGACCTGCGCGGCCTCGTCGCCCAGCTCCGCGCGCACCTCGAGGCCACCTCGGTGGGCGGTCAGCCCGACGCGGGCGCCGCGGCGCTCCTGGCCAGGCTCGCGCACGAGGGCGTCGAGGGCGCGGACCCTGCGCAGTGGCATGGCCTGGCCGAGCCGTCGAGCGACGCCGCGTTATGGCCCGACGGCGAGAAGGTGCCGGTGTCCCCGTCGAAGGTGGAGACCGCGTCGACGTGCGCGCTGCGCTGGGCGCTTGAGGCAGCGGGCGGGACCGCCGCCGAGAGCTCGGGGCAGTCCCTCGGCACGCTGGTGCACGCCATCGCGCAGACCTACCCGCACGGCTCCCACGACGAGCTGCTGTCCGAGCTGGACCGCCGCTGGCCCGAGCTGGGGCTCGGCGACGGCTGGCCCGCCCTGGTGCAGCGCCGCCGCGCCGAGGGCATGGTGCGCCGCCTGGCGCAGTACGTCCGATCGGCGGGGGAGCCCCTGCTGGTCGAGGGCAGGTTCGAGCTCGAGCTGGACCGCGCCGTGGTGCGCGGCAGCGTGGACAGGGTGGAGCTCGCCTCCGACGTCGCCTCACCCGACGAGCCCCCGTTGGTTCGGGTGAGCGACCTCAAGACGGGGCGCAGCGCGCCGTCGGTGGCCAAGGCCACGGAGAACGCGCAGCTCGGCGCCTATCAGCTCGCCGTCGACGAGGGCGCCTTCGAGGGGCTGCCGCCCGGTGCCCGCAGCGCCGGCGCTCAGCTCGTCTTCGTCTCCGACGTCGGCAAGGGGCCCACCCTGCGGGTGCAGCCGCCGCTTGAACGCGAGGAGGACGGGTCCACCTGGGCGCGCACGCTCATCGAGGACGTCGCCGGGCAGATGGCCGGGTCGACGTTCACCGCGTCCGCGAACGACATGTGCTCGCGTTGCCCGGTGCGCCGCAGCTGCCCCGCGCAGGACGACGGCGCGCAGGTGGTCGAATGAGCACCGTGCCACCCGCAGAACCCCCGCTCTCCGCCGCCGCCATCGCCGAGCTCCTCGGCAAGCCCGCGCCCACGGACGAGCAGACGGCAGTCATCGAGGCCCCGCTGCGCCCCTCCCTCGTCGTCGCCGGCGCCGGGTCCGGCAAGACGGAGACCATGGCCGGTCGCGTCGTCTGGCTGATCGCCAATGGCGTGGTGGCGCCCGAGCAGGTGCTGGGCCTGACCTTCACCCGCAAGGCCGCCGGCGAGCTCGGCGACCGGGTCCGCCACCGACTGCGCCACCTCGCCCGAGCCGCCGGCCAGGCCGGGCTCACGTTGCCCGGGTTGACGGCCGCGGAGCAGGGCGCCGGACTGCTCGACCTCGTCCGGCCCACCATCTCGACGTACAACTCGTACGCCGCGTCGCTGGTGACCGACCATGCGATGCGGCTCGGCATCGAGCCCACGTCGCGGCTGCTCGGCGAGGCCGCCCAGTGGCAGCTCGCCTCCGAGGTGGTGGAGTCCTGGACGGGGGACCTCGACACCGAGGCCGCCGTCTCCACGGTGGTGGAGGCCGTGCTCACCCTGTCAGGGGCCCTCGACGAGCACCTGCTGACCCCCGCCCAGGCGCAGGCCGGCATCGAGGACATCATCGAGGCGATCCAGGCGACGCCCTCCGGCGAGCCGCCCCGCGCGCACTACGCCGCCGTGCAGACGCTGCTCGGATCGTTGGGCCAGCGGGTCCGGATCCTCGACCTCGTCGAGGACTACCGCCGCCGCAAGCGCGCCGCCGACGCGCTCGACTTCGGCGACCAGGTCGCGCTCGCGGCACGCCTGGCCCGCGACGTGTCTGACGTGGGCGCGGGCGAGCGGGCCCGGTTCGCCGTGGTGCTCCTCGACGAGTACCAGGACACGTCGTACGCCCAGCTCAGCCTGCTGGCGGCCCTGTTCGGCGACGGGCACCCCGTCACAGCCGTCGGCGACCCTCACCAGTCCATCTACGGCTGGCGGGGCGCGAGCGCGGGCGGCCTCGAGCGGTTCCCCGAGACGTTCCCCGTCGTCGAGCGCGCGGGGGCTGCGGCGGACGGCGCCGCCGGGCAGTCCGACGTGGTCTCCCGGCGGCCCGCCGACGTGCACCAGCTCTCGACGTCATGGCGCAACGACACGGCGATCCTCGCGGCGGCGAACCATGTGGCCACCCCGCTGCGCCGGGCCAGCACCCGCGTGGAGGTCCCGCAGCTCGCGGTCCGCCCCGGCGCCGGCCCGGGCCAGGTGCTGGCGCACGTCGCGGCGACTGTCGAGGAGGAGGCCGCCACCGTCGCCAGGTTCCTCGCGCAGCGCTGGCGACCCGCCGGCCCGGGCGTGACGCGGGTGACCGCCGCCGTGCTGTGCCGCAAGCGCTCACAGTTCACCGCCCTGCGCCGCGCGCTGCGCGAGGAGGGGCTGCCG
>JAEWEI010000236.1 GCA_023389545.1 Actinomycetes bacterium
CTTCTACGGGATCGAGCTCGTCAAGGACAAGGCCACCCGTGAGACCTTCGACGACGATGAGAGCGAGCGCCTGCTGCGCGGGTTCCTCTCCGGGGCCCTGTACGAGGCCGGGCTGTACTGCCGCGCCGACGACCGCGGGGACCCGGTGATCCAGCTCGCGCCGCCGCTCACGTGCGGACCCGCGCAGTTCGACGAGATCGAGCAGATCCTGCGCGGGGTGCTCTCCGAGGCCTGGTCCCACCTGTGACCGACGTGCGGCCCCTGTCGCTGTGGTGGGACCAGCTCGTCGAGGACGATCCCGCCGCGCAGGGGCCGCACCCGGCCCGGACGCCGCTGGACGGGGACGCGCAGGCCGACGTGGTGATCGTCGGCGCGGGCCTCACCGGCCTGTGGGCCGCCTACTACCTGCTGGAGGCCGACCCGTCCCTCGACGTCGTGATCGTCGAGCGGGAGGTCGCCGGGTTCGGCGCCAGCGGGCGCAACGGCGGCTGGTGCTCGGCGCTGTTCCCGGTCTCCGCGTCGGCCCTGGCCCGCCGGCACGGGCGCGAGGCGGCCCTCGCGATGCGCTCGGCGATGCGGGACACGGTGGTCGAGGTGGGGGGCGTGGCGGCCGCCGAGGGCATCGACTGCGACTTCGCCTACGGCGGGACCGTCACGCTCGCCCGCAACGAGCCCCAGCTCGAGCGTGTGCGCCAGGAGGCCGCCCAGGCGGCGCAGTGGGGCGACGAGGAGCACCTGCTCGACCCCGAGGGCGTGCGAGAGCATGTCCGCGCCGCGGGGGTGCTCGGCGGCTCGTGGACGCCCGACTGCGCGCGCGTGCAGCCCGCACGGCTGGTGCGCGGCCTGGCGGAGGTCGTGGAGCAGCGGGGCGCCCGGATCCACGAGGGCACGCGCGCCCTGCGGATCTCCCCCCGCGCCGTCGTCACCGACCACGGCACCGTGCGCGCCCGCTGGGTGCTCCGCGCCACCGAGGCGTGGACGCCCGAGCTGCCCGGCGACCGCCGCGCCATCGCGCCCGTCTACTCGCTCATGGTGGCCACCGCCCCGCTGCCCGCCCACGTGTGGGATGAGATCGGCCTGGCGCGCTTCGAGACCTTCACCGACGCCCGGCGCCTCATCGTCTACGGCCAGCGCACCGCCGACGACCGCCTCGCGTTCGGCGGGCGCGGCGCCCCGTACCACCTCGGCTCGGCTGTGCGCCCCGAGTACGACCGGGCGCCCGCCGTCCTGGCCCACCTGCAGCGGAGCCTCGTCGAGCTGTTCCCGGTCATCGACGGCGTGCGGTTCACGCACGCGTGGGGCGGGCCCCTGGCCGTCCCCCGGGACTGGAGCCCCTCCGTGGGTCTCGACGCCGACACGGGCATCGGCTGGGCGGGCGGCTACGTCGGCGACGGCGTGGCGACGTCCAACCTGGCCGGGCGCACGTTCGCAGACCTGGTCACCGGCGCCGACAGCGCGCTCGTGCGGCTGCCCTGGGTGGGGCGCCGCTCACCGGCGTGGGAGCCCGAGCCGCTGCGCTGGGCGGGCATCACCGCCGGCCGGCGCGCCGCCGAGCTCGCCGACCGCGCCGAGCAGCGCACCGGGCGGCCCAGCCGCACGGCGGCGCTCCTCGAGCGACTCACCGGCGGCTAGGCCACAACAGGTCGGAGGCGGCGGATCGGACGCCGCAGGGACGGCTGGGAGCGGGACGGCCTCAGCCGACGGTGACGACCGGGGCCCCGGACCCGTCCACCGGGTCCATCGACTCGGCGAGGCGCATGGCCTCCTCGATGAGGGTCTCCACGATCTGCGACTCGGGGACGGTCTTGACGACCTCGCCCTTGACGAAGATCTGGCCCTTGCCGTTGCCGGAGGCGACACCGAGGTCGGCCTCGCGGGCCTCGCCGGGGCCGTTGACGACACAGCCCATGACGGCGACGCGCAGCGGCACCTCGAGCCCGTCGAGGCCGGCGGTGACCTCCTCGGCCAGCTTGTAGACGTCGACCTGGGCGCGGCCGCAGGACGGGCACGAGACGATCTCGAGGCGGCGCGGGCGCAGGTTGAGCGACTCGAGGATCTGCAGGCCGACCTTGACCTCCTCGACCGGCGGCGCCGAGAGCGAGACGCGGATCGTGTCGCCGATGCCCTTGCTCAGCAGCGCGCCGAACGCGGTCGCGGACTTGATCGTGCCCTGGAACGCCGGCCCGGCCTCGGTGACCCCGAGGTGCAGCGGCCAGTCGCCGGCCTCCGCGAGCAGCTCGTAGGCGCGGACCATCACGACCGGGTCGTTGTGCTTGACCGAGATCTTGAAGTCCTCGAAGCCGTGCTCCTCGAAGAGGCTGGCCTCCCAGACCGCAGACTCGACGAGCGCCTCGGGCGTGGCCTTGCCGTATTTCTCCATCAACCGCTTGTCGAGGGAGCCGGCGTTGACGCCGATGCGGATGCTGGTGCCGTGGTCCTTCGCCGCCTTGGCGATCTCCTTGACCTGGTCGTCGAACTTGCGGATGTTGCCGGGGTTGACCCGGACGGCCGCGCAGCCGGCGTCGATGGCGGCGAAGACGTACTTCGGCTGGAAGTGGATGTCGGCGATGACCGGGATCTGCGAGTGCTGCGCGATCTCGGGCAGCGCGTCGGCGTCGTCCTGGCTCGGGCACGCGACGCGGACGATGTCGCAGCCGGAGGCCGTCAGCTCGGCGATCTGCTGGAGCGTGGCGTTGATGTTCGTCGTCGGGGTCGTGGTCATCGACTGGACGCTGATCGGGGCGTCGCCGCCGACCAGGAC
>JAEWEI010000282.1 GCA_023389545.1 Actinomycetes bacterium
TGTGCCCTGCTCGGAGCATCGGGGCGGGGCCGCTGTGGCGCCGGCCGCGGCAGCAGGCTCAGTGCGAGCAGTGCCGCGAGCGCGATGGCCAGGGGCACCGCGGTGCCCGGCGCCGTGAACCGCGTGAGGGCCTCGCCGACGCCCGCGAACTGCCAGCGCGGGGCCAGGACCGTGTCGTCGGTGACGACGTACTCGCCGCCGTCGGGGCTGTCGTTGGCGTCGCCCTGCATGTAGACGTGCCACGATCCGTCCGGCTGCTGCGCGAGGTCGATCACGCGGTGGGAGACGAGCACGTCCGTCACCGGGTTCGGCAATGACAGCACATCCCCGACCTCGACCTCCTCGATCGGCACGGGCGTCGCGACGAGCAGGTCACCTGTCTTGATGCCTGGCTCCATCGAGCCGGAGACGACGACGAGCGGCGTGATGAGCCCGGCCGCCGTCGCCCCCCACACGCCCACACAGACGACCCCGAGGACCGCAAGGGTCCACACGAGGACGTCGGCTGCGGTCCTCAGCACACGCACGATCATCACCTCCCACGTGGTGGCGCCGCGGACGAGGCGGCGCCACCTGGTGCGGACGGATCGGGACTAGCCGGTGAAGACGGATCAGGACTGGCCGGTGAACTGGACGGTGAGATCGCCCGTCTTGCCCTGGTAGTCGGCGGGCCAGTCGGCGGGCGTGGTGACCCGCAGCGTCGCCGTGGTGGTGGCGCCCGCTTCGAGCTCGCTCGCGGGGGCCACGCTGATCTGGGCGGTGGCGGGCTTGGCGCCCGCGAAGATGCTGGTGGGGTCACCGCTGTCGGTCGTCACGGCGCCGGCCCCGAGCGTGAGGGGCGCGGTGCCGGCGTTCTTCAGGTGCAACGTGACCGTCTCGTCGGCGCCCTGGTTGAGTCCGGCGAGCTCCTGCTCCGGGATCGCCACCGCGATGCCGGAGCCGTTGGTGTCGGCGTCGTACCAGGTGGACCCGTCGATGCTGCCCTGCAGCTCGACCTCCGCGGCGCTTGCGCTGCCCGCGAACCACGCGTCGTCGGTCCATGCCGCACTGGTGACGGCGGCGCCGATGCCGAGCACAGCGACGCCGGCGAGGCCGAAGCGGACAAGGGCTCCGCGGCGTCGGCGCTGGTCGCGGTCCTGCTCGGATGCGGCGACGTGGGTCGAGGTCATGTCCTGCTCCTTCCTTCTGTGACTCGCGTCGGGGCGCGTGTGTGCCCGAAGACCCGCGGGCGCGACCTGCCGTCCGCACGTGTCGTCGTCACACGTGTCGTCATCAGGGGGCTGACTCACTCGGGGCGCACCCCGGGGTCATGCCCGGCGGAGGAGTTCGCTGCAGAAACCCGGGGCGGCTGGGCCGCGTCCCGACGGGCGTCGTGGACTCTCGCGACGTCAATTGTCGCGTCGCGCGGCAACGCCCTCCAAGACGCGCTCCCGTGAGATTCGTCACTCCTCCCGATGCCAGGTGAGGACCTGGCCCGCCGCGCATCAGCGGGAGCCAGGCCACCACCCTCAACTGCTGGCGACCCACTTCTCCCCCGCCTCGACGGCCACCGTCAGGGTGTTCTCCGCGGGGGCCACCGGGCAGGTGGCGAACTGGGTGAGCCCGCACGGCAGGTTGGCCGCCCGGTTGAAGTCGAGGGTCAGCGTGCCGTCCTCGGCGACCGGGCCGAGGGCGAGGGTGCGGGCTCCCGGGTAGGTGGTGACGCCGCTGGTCGCGTCGCGGAACAGGACGCTGGCGCCGTGGAGGCCGTCGAACACGATGAGCGACTGCTCGACGCCCGCGAGCGTGAACGTCACCGTGCCGATGGCCGTGTGGTGGTGTGCCAGGCCGTCCACCACGGCGCCGGTGGTGACGGTCTGCGCCGCGCCGTAGCGGTCGAGCCGGCCCTGGACCGCCCACGCTGGATCAGGGGCGAAGGTGGGGATGCCGGTGAACTCGGCCAGCTGCCGCGCCTTCGGGTCGTGCACGCGGACGATGTCGTGGCCGGTGCGGCGGGCGACCTCGAGCAGCAGGTCACCGGCCCGGACGGCGAGCCCGGGCGCGCCCTCGACGGGCGTCAGCTCGGCGGCGCCGTCCACCGTCGAGCCGTCGGGCAGCGTGATGCCGTCCGCCGCCGCGGCCTCGATGCGCACCGTGCCGTCGATGCTGGACCAGCGCCCGGGGACGCCGTCCAGCGTGGCGGGCTCGGCGGCGAGCCAGTGCAGGGCGGTGATGGCGACCCAGCCGTGCGGGTCGCGGAAGTAGTCCTCGCGGCTGGCGTGCCAGGCCTCCCACTCGGCGGCGAAGGCGGCGCGGTCGAGGTCGGTGGAGATGTCGGTGGTCATGTCGGTCCTCTCTGGTGGTGTCGGGGGCGTGCGGGCGGTCAGGCGGTCAGCGCCTCATCCGGGGCGTCCACGCCGTCGAGGGTGCTGCCGAACAGGTCGGCGGCCGGCAGCCCGAGGTGCTCGCGGAGGGTGGTCCCCGTGTACTCGGTGCGGAACGAGCCGCGTTCCTGCAGCAGCGGCACCACCCGGTCCACGAACTCGTCGAGGCCGTGCGGCGTCAGGTGCGGGACGAGGATGAAGCCGTCGGACGCGTCGGACTGCACGTGCCTGTCGATCTCGTCGGCGACGTGCTGCGGGGTGCCGACGAACGACTCACGCCCCGTCATCTCGATGACCAGCTCGCGGATGCTCAGGCCCTTCTCGGCGGCTCGCGCGCGCCAGGCCGCCGCGACGGCGACCGGGTCCTTGAAGGTGGCGGCCCGGCCCTGCGTGATCGAGGGCGCCTCGACGAGCGGGTCGATCTCCGGCAGCGGGCCGTCCACGTCGTACTCGGACAGGTCGCGGTTCCACAGCTGCTCGACGAACGCGCGGGCCACCGCGGGCCGCACCTGCTGGCGCTGGATCTCCCGGTGGCGCTCCTCAGCATCGGCGGGGGTGTCGCCGAGCACGAACGAGGCGCCGGGCAAGATCTTGAGGTCCTCGGGGCTGCGGCCGTAGCGCGCCAGCCGGCCCTTCACGTCGGCGTAGAACGCCTGGCCGTCCTCGAGGCTGCCGTGCCGGGAGAACACGGCGTCCGCGACCTGCGCGGCCAGTTCGCGGCCCGCGTCGGAGTCCCCGGCCTGGAGGATCACCGGGTGGCCCTGCGGGGAGCGGGGCAGGGTGGGGCGCGCCTCGATGTCGACGAGGCGGCCGCCGGTGCGGACCAGGCCGATCGAGCGGTCACGCGCGTAGACCCCCGACGCCGCGTCAGCGGCGATCGCGTCGGGCGCCCAGGCGTCCCACAGCGCGCGCGCCGCGTCGACCACCTCACGCGCCCGCTCATAGCGGTCGGCGTGGTCGAGGTAGCCGCCGCGCCGGAAGTTCGCGCCGTGGAACGCGTCCGACGACGTCACGACGTTCCACGCCGCCCGCCCCGCGGACAGGTGGTCGAGGGTCGCGAACTGGCGGGCCAGCTCATACGGCTCGTTGAACGTGGCGTTGATGGTGCCCGCCAGGCCCAGGTGCGTGGTGACGCCGGCCAGCGCCGCCAGCACCGTGTACGTGTCGGGGCGCCCCACCACGTCGTGGTCCACAACCTGCCCCCGCTGCTCGCGCAGCCGCAACCCCTCGGCGAGGAACAGGAAGTCGAGCTTGCCGCGCTCGGCCGTCCGGGCCAGGTGCTCGAAGGACGCGAACGCGGTCTGGGTCTCGGGACGGTGGGACGGGTCCGTCCACACGGTGTGGTGATTGACGCCGGGGAAGTGCGCGGCGAGGTGGATCTGCTTAGGCATCGGAAGTCCTTCGGGTCGAGGGTGGGCGGTGCTCAGCGGGCCAGCGTGTAGCGGCTCAGGGGCCTGTCCAGGCCGAACGCGTCGCGCAACGTGCGACGCGCCTCCGGCCCGGCCTTCGCGGGGAGGTCGACGAGCCGGCCCTGCTCACGCAGCCGGGGCGACACCTCCTCCGCGAGCACCGCCAGGTCGCCCGCGTGCGCGAGCGGCTGCAGCACCAGCCCGTCGACGCCGGTGAGGTCCACGACATCCGCCAGCGCGTCGGCGGCGCGGCCCGCCCCCGCGACCACATGCAGGCCGCTGGGCTCATACGGCCGCCCGGCCAGGCGGTCGAGCTCGACGAGCCGCTCGCACGCCGCGGCCTCATCACGGCCGAGCAGCGTCTCGACGTCGAGCAGCACCTTCACCGACCGGGCGGGCCGTCCCGAGCCCGCGACGGCGGCGCGCACCTGCGCGGCCAGGGCGCCCGCCTCCTTCACGTCCCGCGCCGCGATGCGGATCACGTCGGCGCCGGCCACTGCGACGCCCAGCGCGTACGGCACGTCGCCGCGCACCACGACCAGCGGCTGCCCCTGCGGCGAGCGCGGGGTGATCGAGGCGCCGGCCACGGAGAACGTCGTGCCGGAGAACGCCACGTTGTGGACGCGCTCGCGGTCGATGTACCTGTCGGTCGCCGCGTCGAGCACGATCGCGTCGTCCTCCCACGAGTCCCACAACCGGCGGACCACCTCGATGACATCGGCCGCCTCGCGCCACTGCTCCGCGGCAGTGGCAGCCGAGCGGCCGTGGAACTGCGCCGCCTGCACGTCGCCCGCTCCGGTGCCCGACGGCGCGGCGACGTCCACCTGCCACCCGGCGCGGCCCCCGCTCACCAGGTCGACGGTGGCCACCGCCTTGGCCACGTGGAACGGCTCCGCGTAGGTCACGGGCGCCACGGGCACGATGCCGATGCGCGAGGTCAGCGGGCCGAGCAGCGCCGCGACTCCCGTCGCGTCCAGCCGGGCCTGGACGGTGTCCGTGGCCGTCGTGGGCGGCGCCACCGAGTCCGCGAGGACGACGAACACGACGCCAGCGCGCTCCGCGGTGCGGACCAGCTCAGCCCAGTGGGCTGCGGTCAGCAGGCCCGCGGCGTCGGCCTCGGGCAGCCGCCAAGCGGCGGGATGGCGGCCGGCGCCGCCGAGCTCGACGGCGAGGTGGAACGGACGGGACTTGGACATGGGTACCCCTTGCTGACAGGTGCGCCGACAGGGCCGGCGCGGATGGAGGGTGCGGGATCGTGCATCGGGCGACGTCCTGGCCACAGGCCGCGCCCTGCCGGTCGACGCGGTCTGCGGGGACCGCGGCGAATGGGAGGGCTGCAGGCGACGTGCGTGCGGGACCGGGCCGCCGCGGATGAGCGCGTCGTGGGGCGCGCGTGTGGGCTGACGGTGGTCAGCGGAAGGTCATGTGCCCGCGCGCGGCGGGCGGCCTGGCGTCAGGCTGGACAACAACGACAGCGGTGGACGCTGCTCGGGTTGCGCACGGTGGACCTCCATCGGTCCTGGCGGGAGCACCCTCGCCTGCCGCGGAATGCGGCCGGGGGTTGCTGCGACGTCGGCGAGCCAGGTCTCTCAGTCGCTCTGGATGGGCAAGCACACGGTACGGACGGGACATACCCCCGGGGAAGGGCGCATCCGGGATACGAGACACCGCAGGAACAGGCGACGGTCCCCGGCCGTTCCCCTGCACACGACCACCAGGAGGCGGCAATGGCCATCGAGCTCGGCATCGACACGTTCGGGGACGTCACGCAGGGGCCCGACGGCGCACTGCTCAGCCAGGCGCAGGTGCTGCGCAACGTGGTGGAGCAGGGCGTGCTGGCGGAACAGTCCGGGCTGGACGCCATCGGGGTCGGCGAGCACCACCGCGACGACTACGCGATCTCCGCCCCCGAGGTGGTGCTCGCGGCCATCGCCGGCCGCACCGAGCGCATCCTGCTCGGATCGGCGGTCACCGTGCTGTCCTCCGACGATCCGGTGCGGGTCTTCGAGCGGTTCTCCACCCTCGACGCGGTGTCGAGCGGCCGGGCCGAGGTGACGGTGGGCCGGGGCTCCTTCACGGAGTCCTTCCCGCTGTTCGGGCTGGACCTGTCGCAGTACGAGGAGCTGTTCGAGGAGAAGCTCGACCTGTTCGCGCGCCTGCTCGACGGCGGCCCCGTCACCTGGTCTGGGAACACCCGCTCGTCGCTCACCGACCAGCACGTCTACCCGACCCTCGAGCAGGGGCGGCGGCTGCGCGCCTGGGTGGGTGTGGGCGGCAGCCCCGAGTCCGTGATCCGCGCGGCACGCCACGGGCTGCCGCTCATGCTGGCGATCATCGGCGGCGAGCCCGCCCGCTTCCGGCCGTTCGTGGAGCTCTACCATCGGGCCCTCACCCAGCTCGGCACCGGGCCCGGCCTGGTGGGCCAGCACTCACCCGGGCACATCGCGGCGACGGACGAGGAGGCCCTCGAGCAGCTCTGGCCGCACTACCGCGTCTACGTGGGCCGCATCGGACGCGAGCGCGGCTGGCCGCCACCCACCCGTGAGGCGTTCGAGGCCGCCGCCGGCCCCGACGGCGCGCTCTACGCCGGATCGCCCACCACCGTCGCCGCGAAGATCGTCCGCTCGGCGCAGACCCTCGGGCTCGACCGGTTCGACCTCAAGGTCTCCCAGGGCGCCCTGCCGCATGAGCACACGATGCGCGCGATCGAGCTGTACGGCACCGTCGTCGCGCCACTAGTCCGCGAGGCCCTCGCCTCCGATGATCGGGCGACGCCCTAGCCGCGGCCCGGCGTCGGCGGATCAGAGCGGCTTGGCGAAGTACAGCGAGTAGAGGTCGTCCCCGTAGGCGCCGAACGGCGGGATCGGCCGGTAGCCGAGCGAGACGTACAGGCCGACGGCCTCGGGTTGCCGGGTGCCGGTCTGCAGCACCAGGCTCGTCAGGCCGTGGCGTCGGGCGTCGTCCTCGAGCGCGGCGAGCAGCGCGCGCGCCGCCCCGGCGCCGCGCGTGGACTCGTCGACGAACACCTTCTTCACCTCGCCCGAACCGGCCGGGTAGCCGTCCCGGGCAGCGCGCAGCGTGGCGCATCCGACAGGCCTGCCGTCGAGCCGGGCGATGACCGTCGCGAGGATCCCGACGCCCTGGCGCTGGTCGTCGAGGTCGACTCCGCCCTCGAGCTCGATCGCGTCGAAGATCTCGGGGTAGCGCCGCAGGCTGTCGGCCCACATGTCCTTGCGCAGGTCCCGCGCCACCGCGTCATCCCAGGCGACGCGCTCCACGGACACCGCTCCGGGAGCCCGGGTCGAGGGCTCACGGGCGGGGGCGCGCAGGCTCTTCATGAAGCACCGGGAGTCGAGCACGTCGGCGTACTCGCCGAAGTTCTCCATCGAGACGTACCCGGCGCGCAGGTACAGGCCGATCGCCTCGGGCTGCAGCACCCCGGTCTCCAGGATGAGCCGGCGCCAACCCTGCTCGCGGGCCAGCCTCTCGAGCTCGTCCAGCACGAGGCGCGAGTAGCCCCGGCCGCGGTGCTCGGGCAGCACGAACATCCGCTTGACCTCGCCAACACCTCGGCCGTGCTCGGCGGAGACGTCGCGGATGGCGCCGCATGCGACGGGCTCGCCTTCGGCGCGCACCAGCACCATCGCGGTGATGCCGTCACCCGTCATGTCATGACCGGCGTCATCGTCCCCGTAGCGGGCACGCAACTCCGCCTGCTGGGCGGTGCGCAGCGAGGCGGCGGCCGGGTGGTCCCACGACACCAGCTCCACCGAGGTGACGCCGCCCGGTGCGGAGCCAGGCTCAGCCAGGGTGACGGCAGAAGGGCTGTTGGTGCGGCCGTCCGTCGCCATCAGCCGACGAGCGAGTGCAGCACCGACGTGAAGAACCGCAGGCCGTCCGTGCCGGAGCGGGGGCCGTTCGCGCCGTCCGGTCCGAAGCCCGCCTCGACGGCGTGCT
>JAEWEI010000297.1 GCA_023389545.1 Actinomycetes bacterium
CCGACAGTGGAACCCGACCGGCCGTTCGGCTGGCGAGGGGAGAGGCGATCCACATGGAATTCCAGCTGGACACCGGCAACACCGCATGGTTGCTGACGTCCGCCGCCTTGGTGCTGTTGATGACGCCAGGGCTGGCGTTCTTCTACGGCGGCATGGTGCGCGTCAAGTCCGTCCTCAACATGATGATGATGAGCTTCGGCGCCATCGCCGTCGTCGCCGTCATCTGGGTGCTCTGGGGCTACTCGATGACGTTCGGCGCCGACGTGGGCGGCATCGTCGGCAACCCGACAGACTTCTTCGGCCTCAGCGGCCTCACCGACGACCTCAGCTTGCTCGCGGGCTCCGGGGTCCCGGCCTACGTGGCCGTCGGCTTCCAGGCGACGTTCGCGATCATCACCGTCGCGCTCATCTCGGGCGCCATCGCCGACCGGGCGAAGTTCGGCGCCTGGCTGCTGTTCGCTGGCGTCTGGGTCACGCTCGTCTACTTCCCCTTGGCGCACATGGTCTGGGGCGGGGGCATCCTCGGCGGCGGTGAGGACAGCATCGCGGCGTGGCTCTTCGGCAGCACCGACGGGTTCGCGGACCTGGCGCCCATCGACTTCGCCGGCGGCACCGTCGTGCACATCAACGCGGGGGTCGCGGGCCTCGCGCTCGCCTTGATCCTCGGCAAGCGCAAGGGCTTCGGCAAGGAGCCGATGCGCCCGCACAACCTGCCGTTCGTCATGCTCGGCGCCGCGCTCCTGTGGTTCGGCTGGTTCGGCTTCAACGCCGGCTCAGCTGGCGCCGCGAACGATGTCGCAGGCCTGGCCTGGGTCAACACCACAGTGGCCGCAGCCGGCGCGATCATCGGCTGGCTCGTCACGGAGAAGATCCGCGACGGCCACGCGACGTCGCTGGGGGCCGCGTCGGGCGTCGTCGCCGGGCTCGTGGCCATCACCCCGGCCGCGGCGGCGCTGAGCCCGGTGGGCTCGATCATCCTGGGCCTCGTCGCCGGCGCGCTGTGCGCCCTGGCGGTGGGACTGAAGTACAAGCTCGGCTACGACGACTCGCTCGACGTCGTGGGCGTCCACCTGGTGGGCGGCCTGGTCGGCACCATCGGCATCGGCTTCCTCGGCACCGAGACGGGCCTGTTCTACGGCGGCGGCCTCGACCAGCTGATCCTGCAGGTCATCATCGCCCTGTTCGCCGTCGTCTTCTCCTTCGTCCTCACCTTCATCATCGGCACGGTGATTAAGCGCACGTCCGGCTTCCGGGTGAGCGAGGAGCAGGAGGTCGGCGGGATCGACCTCGCCGTCCACGGCGAGACCGCGTACGAGACCATTGGCGCCCGAGTCGTGACGGAGGTGAAGTGATGACCAAGCTCATCACCGCAGTGATCCAGCCCCACCGGCTGGACGACGTGAAGTCAGCCCTCGAGGCTGCGGGGGTCCGCGGGCTCACCGTCAGCGAGTCGAGCGGGTACGGCCGCCAGCGCGGGCACACGGAGGTCTACCGGGGGGCCGAGTACACGGTCGACCTGGTGCCGAAGGTGCGGATCGACGTGCTGGTCGCCGACGAGGACGCCCCGGGCATCACCGAGGTGATCATCCAGGCGGCGCAGACCGGGAAGATCGGTGACGGCAAGGTCTGGACCATGCCCGTCGAGGACGTGGCCCGGGTCCGCACCGGCGAGCACGGCGACGACGCTCTCTGAGCAGGACGGTTCGACTGATCACATGACACATCCCAGGCCGCCCGCGGGGGGCGCGGCCGAGGACGGGTCCGCCGAGGTCCCGTGCCCCGCTCCCATCGGGGTACGGGACCTCAAGGCTGAGCGGCTCGACCTCGCGGCCCGGCTCACCGGCCCCGGGCATGACGGCGCCACCCGACGGCGCGCCGGCGTCGACCTCGTCCACCGCCGCCTCGCCGAGCTGTGGGAGGACGCGACGGGCGGGGAGCTGACGGGCATCGCGCTCGGGGCCGTCGGCAGCATCGGGCGCGGGGACGCGAGCCCGATGAGCGACCTCGACCTGCTGCTGGTGCATGAGGGCCGGACGCATGGCGCCGAGGCCGTGGCGGCGCTCGCCCAGCGGCTCTGGTACCCGGTGTGGGACGCCGGACTCGACCTGGACCACGCGGTGCGCTCGCTCGCGCAGTGCCGCCAGGTGGCCTCTCGGGACCTCCCGGCGGCGGTCGGCCTGCTGGACCTGCAGCCGGTGGCGGGGGACCCGCTGGTCATCCACCGCGCGCAGTCGGCGTTGCTGGCGGACTGGCGCTCCGCCGCGCGGCGACGCCTCCCCGAGCTGCTGGCCACTGCCCGGCAGCGCGCCGAGCGGCACGGCGAGCTCGCGTACCTCATCGAGCCGGACCTCAAGGAGGCGCGGGGCGGCATCCGCGACGCCGTGGTGCTGTCGGCGCTCGCCGCCACCTGGCTCACGGACCGCCCGCACGGCGCCGTGGACACCGCGTACGAGCACCTGCTCGACGTGCGTGACGCGCTGCAGGTGGTCACCCGCCGGCACACGAACCGCCTGCTGCTGGCCGATCAGGACGAGGTCGCGGAGGTGGCGGGCTTCGACGACAGGGACGACCTGCTCGCGAGCCTCGCGGAGTCGGGCCGGATCATCTCGTACGCCCTCGACACGACGGTCCGCAACGCCCGGCAGGCCCTGCAACGGCCGGCCCGCAAGCCGGTGCTGGTCCGCGGGCGCCGCGCCGCGCCGCGCCTGCGGCCGGTGGGCGAGGGGCTGGTGGAGCATGACGGGGAGATCGTGCTCGCCGTGGACGCGCGGCCACGGGAGGACCCGCTGCTCTCGCTGCGCGCCGCGGCGACGGCCGCCCGCACCGGCCTGACCCTCTCGCCGGTGACGGTGGCCAGCCTCATGCAGACCCCGGCGCTCGAGGCCCCGTGGCCACGGGCGGCGCGCGCGTCGCTGCTGCAGCTCCTCGGCTCCGGCCACGCGCAGGTCCCGGTGTGGGAGGCGCTCGACCTGTCGGGCGTCGTGACCACCTGGATCCCCGAGTGGGCGGCGGTGCGCAACCGGCCCCAGCGCTCGCCGATCCACCGGCACACGGTGGACCGGCACCTGGTGGAGACGGCCGCGCAGGCGGCCAAGGCCCGGCGGCAGGTGGGTCGGGGCGACGTGCTGCTGCTGGCGGCCCTGCTGCACGACATCGGCAAGCGTCCCGGCGCGGGCGACCACTCGATCGAGGGCGCCCGGCTCGCAGGCCCGATCGTCGCGCGCATGGGCTTCGACGGGCAGGACGCCGCCGACGTGACGCGCCTGGTGCGCCATCACCTGACTCTGGCCGAGCTCGCCACCACAGCTGATCCAGACGACCCGGCGACGGTGGCGGCCGTGCTGGAGGCGGTCGACGGGAGGCTCGACCTGCTCGAGCTGCTCCGCGCCCTGACGGAGGCCGACGCGACCGCCGCTGGCCCCGCGACATGGACCGCGTGGCGAGCCCGGCTCGTCGACGACCTGACCGCGCGGGCGGCAGGTACGCTGGGACGTCCGTGATCCCGAGAAGAGCGTGAGGATCCAGCGGTGTTCGCCACCCTGTCCGACCGACTGACGTCGACCTTCAAGAACCTCCGCACCAAGGGGCGCCTGTCCGAGGCGGACATCGACGCCACCGTGCGCGAGATCCGCCGTGCGCTGCTCGACGCCGACGTCGCCGTCCCCGTCGTGCGCGCCTTCACGGGCGCCGTCCGCGAGCGGGCGCTGTCCGTCGAGGTCTCCGGGGCGCTGAACCCCGCCCAGCAAGTCGTCAAGATCGTCAACGACGAGCTCGTGTCGATCCTCGGCGGTGAGAACCGCCCGCTGCGCCTGGCCAAGAACCCGCCGAGCGTCATCATGCTCGCGGGCCTCCAGGGCGCAGGCAAGACCACGCTCGCGGGCAAGCTCGCCCTGCACCTGCGCGAGCAGGGCCACACGCCGATGCTGGTCGCCGCCGACCTGCAGCGCCCGAACGCCGTCACCCAGCTGCAGATCGTGGGGGAGCGGGCCGGTGTCCCCGTCTTCGCCCCGCACCCCGGCAACCAGGGCCACGGCGAGGTCGACCCCGGCTTCGGCGACCCGGTGGGCGTGGCCCGCGAGGGCCTGGCCGCGGCGAAGGCCCGCCAGCACGACGTCCTGATCGTCGACACCGCAGGCCGCCTGGGCGTCGACGCGGAGCTCATGGCGCAGGCCGCTGACATCCGCGACGCCGTGCAGCCCGACGAGATCCTGTTCGTCATCGACGCGATGATCGGCCAGGACGCCGTCGCGACAGCCCAGGCCTTCGCCGACGGCGTCGACTTCACCGGCGTGGTGCTCTCGAAGCTCGACGGCGACGCGCGTGGTGGCGCGGCCCTCTCGGTGGCCTCGGTCACCGGCAGGCCCATCCTCTACGCCTCCACCGGTGAGAAGCTCACCGACTTCGAGGTCTTCCACCCCGACCGCATGGCCTCGCGCATCCTCGACATGGGTGACGTGCTCACCCTCATCGAGCAGGCCGAGAAGGCGTTCGACGCCGACCAGGCCGAGGCGATGGCCGGCAAGATCGCGAGCGGCGAGGACTTCACGCTCGAGGACTTCCTGCAGCAGATGCAGGCCATGAAGAACATGGGCTCGATGAAGAAGATGCTCGGCATGCTGCCGGGCATGGGCCAGATGCGCGAGGCCCTGGACAACTTCGACGAGCGCGAGGTCGACCGCATCGAGGCGATCATCCGGTCGATGACGCCCGCCGAGCGCCGCACCCCCAAGATCATCAACGGGTCGCGCCGCGCGCGGATCGCCCGCGGCTCGGGCACGTCGCCGAGCGACGTCAACGGGCTGCTCGACAGGTTCGCCGGGGCGCAGAAGATGATGCGCCAGATGGCCCGCTCGGGCGGCATGCCGATGCCGGGGATGGGCAGCCTGCCGGGCATGGGCGGCAAGAAGTCGCGCGGCCGGGTGGCCCCGCCGCCCAAGCGCAAGGGCAAGGCGAAGTCCGGCAACCCGGCGAAGCGTGCCGAGCAGGAGCGCCTGGCCGCTGAGCGCGCCGCCGGGATCGCGCCGCCCGCGCCGAAGGGCTCGGCGTTCGGGCTGGGCGCGGCGAAGGAGCCGGAGTCGGTCGACCCGTCCACGCTCGACATGGGCGCCCTGGGCAAGTTCCTCGGGCGCTGACGCGTGGCGGAGCCGGTTCTGCACCTGCGCGGCCCGGTGCTCCTCGACGACGAGCGCGAGGCCGCCGAGGCGTGGGTGGTCGGCGGCCGCGTGACGTTCGAGCGGCCACATGCCTCCGCCGGTGAGACGGCCTCGGTCGAGGGGTGGGTCGTCCCCGGGCTGGTGGACGTGCACTGCCACATCGGGCTCGGCGCCAACGGCGCGGTGGACGAGCAGACCGCGCGGCAGCAGGCCCTGGCGGACCGCGACTCGGGCGTGCTGCTGGTGCGGGACGCCGGCTCCCCGGCGGACACAGCGTGGGTGCGTGAGCACGACGACCTCCCGCGCCTGATCCGCGCGGGACGGCACCTGGCACGGCCCAAGCGCTACCTGCGGCACTACGGCCGTGAGCTCGCCGCCCCCGGCGACCTGCCCGCGGCCGTCGCCGAGGAGGCGGCGCGCGGCGACGGCTGGGTCAAGATCGTCGCGGACTGGATCGACCGCGACCTGGGCGCGGACGGCGACCTCACGCCGTTGTGGCCCGCCGACGTCCTGGGCGAGGCGATCGGCGCCGCGCACGCCGCAGGCGCCCGGGTCACGGCGCACACGTTCTCCGGCGAGGCCCTCGACGCGCTGCTCGACGCGAGGGTGGACTGCCTCGAGCACGCCACCGGCGCCGACGCCGCGCAGATCGGCCGCATCGCGGCGGCGGGCGTCCCGGTGACGCCCACTCTGCTGCAGGTCGCGCAGTTCGAGGCCATCGCGGCTCAAGCCGATGGGCGCTACCCGCGATTCGCCGCGCGGATGCGGCGGCTGCACGCGCGGCGCCACCAACACGTGCGCGACCTGCATGAGGCGGGCGTGCGGCTCCTGGTCGGCACGGACGCGGGCGGGACGATCGGCCACGGGCGGATCGCCGACGAGGCCGCGGAGCTGGTCGCGGCCGGTGTGCCGGACCGCGAGGTGCTCGCC
>JAEWEI010000309.1 GCA_023389545.1 Actinomycetes bacterium
GTCAAGTCCAGCACGGGGGAGTCAGCGCGGAACGATCAGCCCGGCGGTCTGCGTGCGCGCGCGGTCGAACCGGGCGGCGGCGTCCTCCCAGTTGACGATGTTCCACCAGGCCTTGATGTAGTCGGCCTTGACGTTGACGTAGTCGAGGTAGAACGCGTGCTCCCACATGTCGAGCAGCACGATCGGCACGAGGCCGAGCGCGATGTTGCTCTGCTGGTCGTAGAGCTGCACGACGATGAGGCGCTCACCGATCGAGTCCCACGCGAGGATCGACCAGCCGGAGCCCTGGATGCCCGCCGCGTTGGCGGCGAAGTGCTTCTGGAAGGCATCGAACGAGCCGAAGAACTCGTCGATGGCGGCAGCCAGGTCACCGGTGGGGCGGTCGCCACCGTGGGGGGACAGGTTCAGCCAGAAGGCCGAGTGGTTGACGTGGCCGCCCAGATTGAAGGCCAGGTTCTTCTCGTGCAGGTTCACCGAGGAGAGGTCGCCGGACTCGCGTGCCTCCGCGAGCTTCTCAAGCGCGGTGTTCGCCCCAGCGACGTAGGCGGCGTGGTGCTTGTCGTGATGCAGCTCCATGATGCGCCCGGAGATGTGCGGCTCGAGGTCCGCGTAGTCGTAGGGCAGATCCGGGAGTGTGTAGTCAGCCATGCGTGATGCCTCTCCTACCTCAGGTCGCAGCGGCGCTGCGAGACGTCGGGGGTGAACCGTCGATATGCCGAGCGGGCGCACCCGGCAGGGTGCGCCCGCTCAGACAGGACAACTCTGGACCAGCCTCAGCGATTCCGCCCGTCGGTCTCCGTCTCAGACGCTGGACCAGCGCCGACCTCGGACGTGACCTGCGGGTTCGCCGCGCCGGACTCGATCGTGTCGTGCTCGCCGTGCGAGTGCGCCGCGGCGAGCTCGGCGGGTGTGACGGGCTCGACGCGGTCCTCGAAGAAGATTCGCGACACGCGCTGCTTGAACCGGTCGAGGCGATAGCCCTTGCGGCGCACGCCCCGCGAGTCCTCGGCCGGCTCGATCTCGAGCGGACGCGGCGAGTCGTAGCTGACGAGCAGCCACTGCTCGTACTCGTCGAGCGGGCGGTGCACCTCGATGTACTCACCGTGCGCGAAGCGGACGATGCGGCCGGTCTCGTGGCCGTGCAGCACCAGCTCGCGGTCCTTGCGCTGCAGGCTGAGGCAGATGCGCTTGGTGACCCAGAAGGCGAATGCCGGCCCGACGAACAGCAGGACCCGGAACACCCAGGTGATGTCGTTGAGCGACATCTTGAACTGCGTCGCGATGAGGTCGTTCGAGCCCGCGAGCACGAGCACGACGAACGCCGTCAGGAACGCCACGCCGAATGCGGTGCGGAACGGGGCGTTACGCGGACGGTCGAGCACGTGGTGCTCGCGCTTGTCCTTGGTGACGGTCGCCTCGATGAACGGGTAGGCCGCGATGGCCGTGAACAGGAGGCCCGGCACCACCATGGCCGGGATGAGCACGTTGAGGGACAGCGTGTAGCCGCCGATCACGTATTCGGTCTGCCCGGGCATGAGGCGCAAGGCGCCTTCGAGGAACAGCATGTACCAGTCGGGCTGGGCTCCCGCGGACACCGGTGACGGGTCATAGGGCCCGTAGTTCCACACGGGGTTGATCGTCATGGTGGCCGCCATGAGGGCGATCACGCCGAAGACGATGAAGAAGAAGCCGCCGGCCTTCGCGGTGTACACCGGGAACAGCGGGTAGCCGACCACATTCTTGTCAGTGCGGCCCGGCCCGGGGTACTGGGTGTGCTTGTGCAGGACGACGAAGAACAGGTGCAGCCCGATCAGGGCCAGGATCAGCCCCGGCACGAGCAGGATGTGCACCGTGAACAGGCGCGGGATGATGTCCGTTCCCGGGAACTCGCCCCCGAAGAGGAAGAACGACATGTAGCTGCCGATGATCGGGATCGCCTTGACGACGCCGTCGGTGATGCGCAGGCCGTTGCCGGAGAGCACATCGTCCGGCAGCGAGTAGCCGGAGAACCCGGCGGCGAGGCCCAGGATCAGCAGCACGAAGCCGACCACCCAGTTGACCTCGCGGGGCTTGCGGAACGCGCCCGTGAAGAACACGCGCATCATGTGCGTGACGATCGAGGCCATGAACAGCAGGGCCGCCCAGTGGTGGATCTGCCGCATGAGCAGCCCGCCGCGGACCTCGAAGGACAACCGGAGCGTGGAGGCGAACGCCTGGGACATCTCGACGCCGTCCATCGCGGCCCATGGGCCGTGGTAGTGCGTCTCGCCCATGCTGGGGACGAAGAACAGCGTGAGGAACACGCCTGAGATCAGCAGCACGATGAAGCTGTAGAGCGCGATCTCGCCGAGCAGGAACGACCAGTGGTCGGGGAAGATCTTCCGCGCGAACTCCTTGACCGCGGTGCCGACACCGGTCCGCTGGTCCAGGTAGTCGGCGGTGCCGGAGGCCGCCCGCGCTCCACGGGTCGGAGTGGTGGTGCTCACTTGAGGCGCTCCCAGAAGCTCGGGCCGACAGGTTCGTGGAAGTCGGACTGCGCCACCAGGTAGCCCTCGTCGTCGACCTCGATGGGAAGCTGGGGCAGTGCGCGCTTCGCGGGGCCGAACACGACCTTGGCGCCGTCGGCGACGTCGAACGTCGACTGGTGGCACGGGCACAGCAGATGGTGTGTCTGCTGCTCGTACAACGCTACGGGGCATCCGACGTGGGTGCAGATCTTGGAGTACGCGACGATGCCGTCGTACGACCAGCCCTTGCGGTCCTCGGCCTCCTTGAGGTCCTTCGGGTCGAGGCGCACGAGGAGCACGACGGCCTTGGCCTTCTGGTTGAGGCGGTCCTCGACAGGGACTTCCTGGAGGTTCTCCGGGATGACGTGGAAGACCGAGCCGATGGTGACGTCAGCGGCCTTGATGGGCCGCCCGGCGGGGTCGGTCGTCAGCTTGACGCCCTTGCGCCAGATCGTGTGCTTGAGCCTCGAGACGTCCCAGGTGCCGCCGACGTCGCCGATGAGCGGGACGGCGATGGCCAGCGGGAACAGCGCCAGCGAGGTCACGGCGGCGCCCTTGAGCACGCCGCGGCGCCCGATGCCGGAGTCGGCGGCGCCTTCCTTGAGGGCCTCGACCGCGCCGACGCGGTTCTCATCCGAGCTGCGCTGCGGGTGGCGCAGCTCCACCTTCTCGTGGTCGTTCATGAGCGTCTTGGCCCAGTGCACCGCCGCGGTGCCGATGCCCATCAGGCTGAGGAAGAGCCCGAAGCCGATGAGGAAGTTCGACAGGCGCATACTCGACGGCGTGTCGCCGGGGGGCACCAGCGCCCACGCGACGATGGCGCCGATCGTGCCGATGATCGAGATGGTGAAGAGGAGGACGACCTGGCGCTCGGCGCGCTTGGCGGCTGCGGGGTGCAGGTCGGCCTGACGGGGCTTGTGCGGGGGGAGGCCCGGGTTCTCGAAGTGGGCCACCGGGGCGGAGCCCTCGTGCGCCACGACCTCGTCGCCGTGGCCGGGGTTCTGCTGCGTGCTCACGAGGACTTGGCTCCGATCCAGACGGCCGCTCCGATGAGCAGCCCCATTCCGACGACCCACACCCACAGGCCCTCGCTGACAGGCCCCAGAGAGCCGAGGTTGATCCCGCCCGGCGAGGGCTCACGCTGCGCGTCGATGTAGGCGATGATGTCGCGCTTCTCGTCCGAGGTGAGGTTCGCGTCGCTGAACACCGGCATGGACTGCGGTCCCGTGGCCATCGCCTCGTAGATGTGCGTGTTGGTGGTCTCCAGCAGCGACGGCGCGTACTTGCCCTCCGAGAGGGCGCCGCCGGCGCCCACCGCGTTGTGGCACATGGCGCAGTTGGTGCGGAACAGGGCCATGCCGTTGGCGACGTCGCCCTTGCCCGGGTCGACCTGATCGGCGACCGGGATTCCCGGTCCGGCGCCGAGCGAGGCCACGTAGGCGGCGAGCTGCGCGGTCTGCTCGGCGTTGAACTGGGCGGGCTTCGCCTCGGCCTGCGGGCCGGAGAGCGCCATCGGCATCCGGCCGGTGCCGACCTGGAAGTCCACGGACGCGGCGCCGACGCCGATCAGGGACGGGGCGCTGCCGGTCCCCTCCGCGCTCGGGCCGTGGCACGTGGCGCAGTTGGCCTGGAAGAGCTTGTCGCCGGCCTCGATGTCGTTCGCACTGGCCGCCGAGTCGGCTGCGTCAGCCGACGTCGGCGCCAGCACGGCGTACAGCGCGCCGGTTGCCAGCAGCGCCAGCAGGAGCAGCACGACCGGCGCATGCCGGTGGTGCCTGCGGGCTGCAAGTGCTTTCACGGATCGTTCCTCGTCTCGCACGGTGGGTCAGGATTCGAAAACTGGGTGGCGCCAGGCGCCGCTGGTCACTGCAGCATGTAGATGACCGCGAACAGCGCGATCCACACGACGTCGACGAAGTGCCAGTAGTACGAGGTGACGATCGCCGTCGTCGCCTCGTGGTGGCCGAACCGCTTCGCGGAGAACGAGCGGCCGAGAAGGAAGAGGAAGGCGATAAGCCCGCCCACCACGTGCAGGCCGTGGAAACCGGTCGCCAGGTAGAACACGGAGCCGTACGGGCTCGAGGAGATCGTCAGGCCGTGCTCGACGAGCTCTGCGTACTCGAGGACCTGGCCCGCCACGAACACCGACCCCATGATGAAGGTCAGCGTCATCCACTCGTTCATGCCCCAGCGGTTCACCTGGAGCAGGCTGCCCGTGCGGACGGGCTGGAACCGCTCGGCGGCCCAGACGCCCATCTGGCAGGTGACCGAGGACAGCACCAGGATCGTGGTGTTGGCCAGGGCGTACGGCAGCGAGAGCAGCTCGGTCTGCACCGCCCACTCGTCGGGCACCGCTGCCCGGATCGTGAAGTACATGGCGAAGAGGCCCGCGAAGAACATGAGCTCGCTGGCGAGCCACACGATGGTCCCGACAGAAACGGGATTCGGGCGGTTGACGCTCAGATGAGCTGAGGTGCTGGGAGCAGCCGTTGCAGTCGACACGCTGGCCATTATGGCCTAGACCACGTCCGCATGGGTCGTTAGGCCTAGGCGCGGCGCGCGTTAAATGTCACACCGTCAGTTTCCGAGCCTGTTCGGCGCGGATGCTTGTGGTCTGCGCGTCTGCGCCGCCTGGCATGCCAAGATGCCCCTGCAGGCACGTCGAGACGAATGAGGAAGCACCATGAGCACGGTCGAGCCGCTGGACCCGCACAGCGAGGAGCAGGCCCGCGCGCCGCGCATCCTCCTCTACAGCGACGATGTGGACGCCCGCCAGGAGGTCCTGCTGGCCGTCGGCCGCCGGCTGAGCCGCGGCGCGCCCGACATCGAGTGGGTCGAGGCCGCCTCTCCCGCCGCGGTCATCTCCGAGGCGTCCACGGGCCGCTACGACCTGCTCGTGCTGGACGGCGAGGCCGCCAAGACCGGCGGCATGGGCGTCTCGCGCCAGCTCAAGGACGAGGTCTACAACTGCCCGCCCGTGCTCCTGCTGACCGGGCGCCCCCAGGACGCCTGGCTCGCGTCCTGGTCGAACGCCGACGTGGTGCTCAGCCGGCCCCTGGACCCCGAGGAGCTCCAGCGCGCCGTGGCGAGCCTCGTCGCCGAGCGGGCCGTCGCCGGATGAGCGTCGCGTCGACGTGGTCCGAGCTCCTCACCACCCTCGTCGCGGGGCGTGACCTCGACCGCGAGCAGACTTCCTGGGCGATGAGCGAGATCATGGGCGGGGAGGCGTCCCCGGCCCGGGTCGCGGGCTTCCTCGTCGCGCTGCGCTCCAAGGGCGAGACCGTCGACGAGCTCACGGCCCTGGCTGACACCATGCTGGCGCACGCCCAGCTCATCGAGGTGCCGGGCCGCTGCGTCGACATCGTCGGCACCGGTGGGGACCGGGCGCACACCGTGAACATCTCCTCGATGGCGGCAGTCGTCATCGCGGGCGCCGGGCTGCGCGTGGTGAAGCACGGCAACCGCGCGGCCTCGTCGTCCACCGGCACCGCAGACGTCCTCGAGGCGCTGGGCATCCGGCTCGACCTGCCGGTGGAGCGGGTCCAGCAGCTGGCCACCGAGGTCGGCATCACGTTCTGCTTCGCCCAGGTGTTCCACCCGGCGATGCGGCATGCGGCGGTCCCTCGCCGCGAGCTCGGCATCGCCACCGCGTTCAACTTCCTGGGCCCGCTCACCAACCCCGCGCGTCCCGCGGTGACGGCGATCGGGGTCACCGACGCGCGGATGGCCGGCCTCGTCGCCGGGGTGCTCGCGGGGCGGGGGACGAGCGCGCTGGTGTTCCGCGGGCCGGACGGCCTGGACGAGCTGGCGCCCACGGGCGTGTCGCAGGTGTGGGAGGTCCGCGACGGCGCGGTGGCCGAGCACGCCATCGACGCGGCCGCAGACCTGGGCCTGGCCCCTGTGCGCGTCGAGGACCTGCGAGGCGGGGACTCGACGGTCAACGCGGGCGTGTTCCGGGAGGTCCTCGCCGGCGACAAGGTCCCGGCGCGGGAGACGGTGCTGCTGAACGCCGCCGCTGCCCTCGTCGCCGACGGCACTCTGCCCGGGGTGGGCGAGGGGACGCTCATCGAGCGGTTCGCCGCGGCCATCGGGCTGGCGACCGCCTCGATCGACTCCGGGGCGGCCGCCCACGTGCTCGAGAGGTGGAGCGCCGCGTCGTCCGCGGCCTGAGCGCCGCCCGCCAGCTGTGGGCCCAGCCGGGCTGTCAGGAGCCCGGCTGGCCCGTCAGCCGGGCCCGGCTGGACTGTCAGCGGGCCCGGCTGGGCTGTCAGTCCTCGATGCCCAGGGCGAAGGCCTGCGACAGGTCGTGCTGTGAGTAGGTGCGGAACGCGATGAAGGTCTGCGTGCGCAGGACGCCCTTGACCTTGCTCACGTGGTCGGCGATGACGTCGGCCAGCTGCTCATGCTCCCGGACGCGCACCACGGCGATCAGGTCGACGCCGCCGGTCACGGAGTAGACCTCGCTCACCCCCGGGACCTCGGCGATCGCGGCGGCGACCTCGGGGATGCGGGCGGCTTCGGTGTCGATGTGGACGATCGCAGTCAGCATGCGGCCATCATGCCGCGTCGGGGGCGCCGGCGCGGACCGCCTCGCCCGGATCCGGCGCCGTGTCGCCGCGCGCAGGGGGCGCGGTGGCCAGGCTGGCGACGAGGCCCGCGACAGTGGCGGGCTCCTCGACGAGCGCCTGGGCGCCCCGCACTGGGCAGGCCCAGGCCCCCTCGACCCGCACCAGTCGCACACCGGGGGACTCGAGCCACGCGAGGATCAGGTCGGCCTCCTCCGGGTGGGCCGCGGGCGCGGGCGGCACGGGCGGCGCGACCTGCTCGCCGGTGAGCGCCAGGGCGTGGATCGCGGGCCAGGGGTCGGCGCCTCGGGACGTGGTCGTCGTCCCGGCGAGGCGGCCGTGGCGAACGAGCACGATCTCCCACCCGCCTGCGGCCTGTGGGCGGGCAGCCACGAGCTCGGGGCAGCGGGCGAGGGGCTCGAGCCGCTGGGCTCGACTGGCGCCCCGCAGGAACGTGGTGAGCTGGTCCCGCACCCCTGCGGCCTCCTCGAAACGCTCGCCCGCCACGAGGTGCGCGATGCGCGCGGCGTGCGCGCGGACCACCGGCTCGGGGTTGCCGAGCATCGCGGCGCGCACAGCGGCCGCCACGAGGGCGTAGTCGTCCGGCGCCTGGGCCCCGACGCACGGCGCCCCGCACCTGCCCATGCCCGCCAGCGCGCATGAGCTCGCGCCGGCCGAGGGCGCGAGGGGCAGGCGGCGCGCGCACTGACGGATCGGGAACGACTCATGCAGGGCGTCGACGGCCGCCTGCGCTGCGGCACGCGAGGCGAACGGCCCGATGTGGCTGGCCACGGCGCCCTGCGGGCCGTCCGGGCGCACTTCGCGCACCACGGCGAGCCGCGGGTAGGCCTCGGTGGTCAGCCGCACCCACGGCATGCGCTCGGGGAATCGCGACCGACGGTTGTAGCGCGGGGAGTGCTCGGCTATCAGCCGCAGCTCCCGTACCCGCGCCTCGAGCGGCGTCGCGCAGACCACCGGGGTCACCGCGTGCGCGATCTGCACCATCTCCGCCATGCGGCGGCGCTTCTCCGACGCGGTGAAGTACGTCCGGACGCGCGCGCGCAGCGACGTGGTGGACGTGCCGATGTACAGCACCTCCTCACCGGGCCCACGGAACATGTAGACGCCCGGCGCGTCGGGGAGGCTGTCGGCCAGGTGGCGCTTGCGGCGGACGGCGGGCGGGACCGGGTCGGCCGCCGTCGCCAGGTCCTCCAGGTGGGTCACCCCGAGCGGCGCCAGGCGCCCGAGCAGGGCGTGCAGCACGTCGACGGTCGCGCGGGCGTCCGCCAGGGCCCGGTGGTCCGGGGTCACTGTGGCGTGGAAGAGGGCGGCCAACGTGCCGAGCTTGTGGTTGGGGGCCTCGTCGCGGGTCACGACCGCGCGGGCGAGCCGCACTGTGTCGACGACCTGCGGCGCCGGCCACACGTGGTGGGTCTGGGCCGCGGCGGCCTTGAGGAACCCGATGTCGAAGGGCGCGTTGTGGGCGACAAGCACCGCCCCCCGGGCGAACTCCAGGAAGCTCGGCAGCACCTCGTCGATCCGCGGCGCCTCCACGACCATCGCTGTGGTGATGCCGGTGAGCACCGAGATGAAGGCCGGGATGGGGCCGCCCGGGTTCACCAGGGTCTGGAACTCGCCGAGCACCTCGCCGCCCCTGACCTTGACGGCGCCGATCTCCGTGATGGCCGATCCCTGCGGGGCGGCGCCAGTGGTCTCGAGGTCGACGACGACGAACGTGACCTCCGACAGCGGCGTGCCCAGCTCGTCGAGGGCCAGCTGGACGGGGCGCCCGGCACGGGGGAGTGCGAGGTCGGCGCGCGCCGGGCCTGCGGATGAGAAGGGCGGCATGCTGCGCACGGTATCCGCCGGCGCCGACACGGCAGGCGCGACCACGGCGAGGCGGCGGCGGCGCACTCCGCGCCAACGGGCACGCGGACGGGCGGCGCGAGCGCGCCTAGGGTGAGCCCATGAGCGACGACGTGTCCGACGCACAGGGTCCTGACCTGCCTGGACCTGTGCGGGCCGCGCTCGTGCGCACAGCGGCCGAGGTGCTCGGCCAGATGGACGCGAAGGACGTCCCGCCGGCGTTGCGCCAGGTCCAGAGGTTCGCGCCCCGCCGCAGGCCCAGCGCGGGCGCGGCGCCGTTGTGGCAGGCACTGCGCAACGACGACGCGTTCCGGGGCCGCGTCGCGCGCGTGTGGAGCCACGCGCGGCCAGGGCTCGCCGACGCGATCGCTGCCGGTCACACGGAGGCCGGAGACGGGGCCGAGGGCGCCGATCACGAGC
>JAEWEI010000336.1 GCA_023389545.1 Actinomycetes bacterium
CTTCGTCACCATTCATCGTCTGCTTTCTGGGAGTCATCGTGTCCGAGGTCAAGCTCGTCGCCACCGCCCGTTCCGAGTTCGGCAAGGGCGCGGCGCGCCGTCTGCGCCGTGCGCACCAGATCCCCGCGGTGCTCTACGGGCACGGCACCGACCCCGTGCACGTCACGCTGCCGGGCCACCAGACGATGCTCGCCCTGAAGCACGCGAACGCGCTCTTCGCGATCGAGCTCGACGGGAAGACGACGCTCGCGATCGCGAAGGACGTCCAGCGCGAGCCCGTCCGCAACATCATCGAGCACGTCGACCTGCTCATCGTGAAGAAGGGCGAGAAGGTCGCCGTCGAGGTGCCCGTCGTCGTGGTCGGCGAGCCCGAGCCGGGCACGATCCACATCTTCGACCTGCAGTCGCTGGCGCTCGAGGCCGAGGCGACCAAGCTGCCGCAGGAGATCGAGGTCTCCGTGACCGGCGTCGCCGCCGGCGAGATCGTCTACGCGCGTGACGTGCAGCTGCCCGAGGGCACGACGCTCGTCACCGACCCCGACGCCGCGATCATCTCCGTCACTGTGCCGCAGGCGACCGCCGCGGACATCGCGGCCGACGAGGCCGTCGCCGAGCTGGCCGCCGAGCAGTCGGCGGAGTCCGCAGCCGAGAAGGCCTGAGCCACCCCGTCGGCCGCGAGGCGGCCGGCAGGCGCAGCGACGCCCGGTACCGTTCGACGGTGCCGGGCGTCGTCGCGTCCACGCCCAGGCAGGTCGTCGCGGGCTGATCGGAAGGAAGCGCATGTCGGAGGGACCCTGGCTCGTGGTCGGGCTCGGCAACCCGGGCCCCCAGTACGCGGGCAACAGGCACAACGTGGGCCAGATGGTGCTCGACGAGTTGGCGCGTCGCACCGGATCGAGCTTCGGGGCCCGGGGCGGGCTGCTGTCGCGGCGGCCGAAGGCGGCCGTCGCGGAGGCCCGCCTCGGCACGCTTCCAGGGGGCGCTCCCGGCCCGCGGGTGGTGCTCGCCAAGCCCACCACCTACATGAACGTCTCGGGCGGCCCGGTGGCGGCGCTGGCCCAGTACTACGACGTGCCGGCCGAGCGTGTGGTGATGGTGCATGACGAGCTCGACATCCCGTACGCGGAGATCAAGCTGAAGATCGGCGGCGGCGAGGGCGGGCACAACGGCCTGCGCGACACCTCGAAGGCGCTCGGCACCAAGGACTACGTGCGCGTGCGGGTCGGCGTGGGGCGCCCGCCGGGCCGGATGGATCCTGCGGACTACGTGCTGCGCGACTTCACGGGACCCGAGCGCAAGGACCTGCCGTGGCTGGTGGACGCCGCCGCCGACGCGGTGGAGCTCGTGGTGACGGAGGGCCTGGAGCGGGCGCAGTTGAAGTACCACACGCGCTCCTGACCGTCCCGGGCTGGCCGGGCCCACTCCGCGGCAGGACGCGGCACGCCGCAGCGACTCGCCGGGCAAATGGGGTGAATTCGGGCAACTAGGTGTTACACGATCGAACCCGGGCATATACCCTCAAGGCACATCATCTGCCGGGGGGCGACGCATGAGCTTGATCGACGACCGGGACGTGCCACAACCACGCACAGCGTCATCCGCGACTGAGGAACGCCGCCGGCCCAGCGCCGGGCCCCGAGTGTCCTGGGCGTCGAGCCAGCCGTTCCTCCGCCGGGTCAGGCGAAGCCCCGCTGCCGGCGCAGGGCTCACCTGGCGCGCACAGCAGACCGCCTACCAGTGGTCGACGTTCGCGCGTGACCTGCTGCTGTGCACCTTCATCCCCACGACCCTGCTGTTCGTGATGCACGGCGTGACGCTGACCCAGCTCGGCTGGGGATCCGCGATCGGCCTCCTGTTCGTGATCATGGTGGGCGCCGAGCGCGGGTACGAGCGGGCCAACCTGGGCGACGGGCCGCTGGAGTTCCAGGCGGTGCTGCGCGGCGGGGTCCTCACCGCTGCGGCTCTCGCGCTCTTCGCCGTCGGTTTCGACGCCGAGGTGCCGCGCACCGTGGTGTTCGGCGCGCTGCCGCTGATGATGGCGTCGCTGATCGGCGCCCGCCACCTCAACCGTCGGGGCCTGCACCGGCGCCGCAGCGGCGGCGAGGCCATGCGCCGCACCCTCGTGGTGGGCGACGTGGCGGCGATCGAGCGCGTGGTCGCGGACCTGCGCGCGGCGCCGCAGCACGGGTACCAGATCGCCGGGCTGTGCGTGCCGGTGCTCGCCGTCCCCGGCCCCGCGGTGGGCGTCCCCGTGCTCGGGTCGCTCTCCGACATCCCACAGGTGGTGGTCGACGGCGACTTCGACGTGGTCATCGTCGCCGGCTCAGACCTCGCCGGCCAGGCGCTGCGCAGGCTCTCCTGGGCGCTCGAGCGCACCGGGGCCAGCCTGGTCGTGGCCCCCGGCCTCGTCGAGGTCTTCGGCCCGCGCGTGATGCTCGAGCCCACAGCCGGCCTCTCGCTCATCCACGTGCGCCGCGCCGAGTCACGCGGCCCCCGGTACATGCTCAAGCGGGCGTTCGACTTCGGCAGCGCCCTGGGGGCGCTGATGGTGCTGACGCCCCTGCTCCTGGCCGTCGCCGCCGTGGTGCGGCTCACCAGCCCCGGACCGGCGCTGTTCCGCCAGACCAGGGTCGGCAAGGGCGGGCGCGAGTTCAAGATGCTGAAGTTCCGCAGCATGGTCGTGGGGGCCGAGGCCCAACAAGCCGGCCTCGCCAACCAGGCCGACGGGCCGCTGTTCAAACTGGACGACGACCCGCGCGTCACCCGCGTGGGCCGGTTCCTGCGCAAGCACTCGATCGACGAGCTCCCGCAGCTCCTCAACGTGCTGCGCGGGGAGATGGCACTCGTCGGGCCCCGGCCGCCGCTGCCGCGCGAGGTCGCCCAGTACGGCGACTCCGTGGCCCGCCGGCTGCTCGTCAAGCCGGGCCTCACCGGGCTGTGGCAGATCAACGGGCGCACCGACCTGCCGTGGAAGGAAGCGGTGAAGCTCGACCTGCGGTACGTCGAGAACTGGTCCATCGCCCTGGACCTCATGATCATGTGGAAGACCGTCAACGTGGTGGTGAGCGGGCGCGGTGGGCGCTGACCGGGTGGCGCTCGCCCACGACTACGCGACACAGCGCGGCGGGGCCGAACGAGTCGCGCTGGCGATGGCGGAGGGCTTCCCCGGCGCGCCGATGCACACGTCGCTCTACGACCCGGAGGGCACGTTCCCCGAGTTCGGGGCGATGGACCTGCGCACCACGCCCCTCGACCGGCTCGGCGTGGTGCGGCGCCACCACCGGTTGGCGCTGCCCTTCCTCGCCTCGGCGGTGTCCGCGGCGCCACCGATCGACTCGCAGGTGCTGCTGGCCAGCTCCACGGGGTGGGCGCACGGCTACCGCTCGACCGGGCGCAAGGTCGTCTACTGCCACGCTCCGGCGCGCTGGCTCTATCAATCCGAGCGGTACCTCGGCTCGGCGCACGCCACCGCGGGGATGCGCCGCTGGGTCGCGGCCCGCTCGCTCGACGTGCTCGCGCCCTCACTTCGCGCCTGGGACCGACGCGCGGCGCTCAGCGCCGACAGGTACCTCGCCAACTCGTCGGTGACGGCGCGCTCGGTGCGCGAGGTGTACGGGATCGACGCCGAGGTGCTCCCGCCGCCGCCAGCCCTGCTGCCGGACGGCCCGGTGGAGCCGGTCCCGGGGATCGAGGCCGGGTTCCTGCTCTGCGTCGCGCGGCTGCTGCCCTACAAGAACGTGGACGTGGTGCTGCGGGCGGTGCAGCAGCTTGGCGGGGCGCGGCTCGTGGTGGTGGGCGAGGGCCCGGACTGGGGGCGGCTGCAGCGGCTCGCACACGCGAACCCCCGCGCCCGGCTGCTCGGGCGGGTCGCCGATGCCCAGCTGCGGTGGCTGTACCAGAGCTGCTCGGCGCTCGTCGCAGCGTCCTTCGAGGACTACGGGCTGTCCCCGCTCGAGGCCGCCGCCTTCGGGCGGCCCGCCGTGGTGCTCCGCGACGGCGGCTACCTCGACACGGTCGTGGAGCAGGTCACCGGGGAGTTCTTCGACGCTCCCGAGCCCGACCAGATCGCGCGGGCCATCGAGCGGGCCCTGCGGCGGCCCTGGTCCGCGACCACGCTGCGCGAGCACGCCGACGCGTTCGCCGCGCCCCGTTTCGTCGCCCGGCTGCGGGCGGTCGTCGAAGAGGAGCTGTGCCAGCTGTGAGTGTGAGCCCGTCATCCCAGGAAGGTGCGCCATGACACTGCAGGAGCTGTTCCGCACGATCTGGTTCAGCCGCTGGCTCGTCCTGGTCGCGGTCGCCGCGGCCCTCGGCGGCGCGTGGTGGTACCTGGAACGCCAGGTCCCCGTGCACGTGGCCACTGCCACCGTGCAGCTCGTGGACGCCGACACGCTCACGGCCGCCGGCGTGATCATGGACACCGACCCGAGCCTGGCCACGAGCCCTTCGGTCACGGCGGCGGCCGCCCAGGCGCTCGGTCCCGGCGTCCGCGCCGACGACCTCGCCCGGCAGGTCACCGGCGGATACCTGGCGGACGTCGCCGACCG
>JAEWEI010000371.1 GCA_023389545.1 Actinomycetes bacterium
GGGAGGTCGCGCCAGTCGAGGCGCTGCCCGCTGAACGCGAGCGGGGATCCCAGGACGTCGTCGGCACTCACGGACACATCTTGCCAGTGCGGGTTCGTAGGATGACGCGGTGAGTGTCTATCTGGACCATGCGGCGACCACGCCGATGCTCCCCGAGGCCGTCCAGGCCTACACCGAGGCCCTGGTCCGCACCGGCAACCCGTCGTCCCTGCACTCCTCGGGCCGTGCTGCGCGCCGCGCCGTCGAGGAGGCGCGCGAGCAACTGGCCGCGGCCCTGGGCGCCCGTCCCAGCGAGGTCGTGCTCACCGCGGGGGGCACCGAGGCGGACAACTTGGCCGTCAAGGGCCTGTTCTGGGCCCGGCGTGCCCACGACCCGGCGCGTCGGCGCATCCTCGTCTCGGCCGTCGAGCACCACGCCGTGCTGGACCCCGCCTTCTGGATGGCAGCGCACGCCGGCGCCGAGATCGTGCTGCTTCCCGTCGACTCGGACGGCGTGCTGCGGGTCGACGCGCTCGAGGCCGAGCTCGAGGCGCACGGCGACTCGGCCGCCCTGCTGTCGGTGATGTGGGCGAACAACGAGGTGGGCGCGTTGCAGCCGCTCGCGGAGGTCGTCGCCCTGGCGCACCGCCACGGCGTCCCGGTGCACGCCGACGCGGTACAGGCGGTGGGGCAGGTCCCCGTCGACTTCGCCGCGTCGGGCTTGGACGCCCTCACGGTGAGCGGCCACAAGGTGGGCGGCCCCATGGGCGTGGGCGCCCTGCTCGCCCGGCGCGGGCTCGACCTGACGCCGGTGCTGCACGGCGGCGGCCAGGAGCGCGGGGTGCGCTCGGGCACGCTGGACACCCCGTCGGCGGCGGCCTTCGCCGTGGCGGTGGAGACGGCTGTGGCAGCCCGCCCGGCGAGCGCGCCCCGACTGGCGGCGCTACGCGACAGGCTCGTGGCCGAGGTGCGGCGCGTCGTGCCCGACGCGGTGCTGCGCGGCCCCGCGGACCCGTCGCTGCGGCTCCCGGCGAACGCGCACTTCACCTTCCCGGGCTGCGAGGGCGACTCGCTGCTGTACCTGCTGGACTCCGCGGGGGTGGAGTGCTCCACCGGCTCCGCCTGCCAGGCCGGGGTGCCGCAGCCGAGCCATGTGCTCCTCGCGATGGGCGCCGGCGAGGACGAGGCACGTGGTGCGCTGCGCTTCACCCTCGGGCACACGTCCACCGACGCCGACGTGGACACCCTCGTGGAGGTGCTGCCCGCCGCAGTCGAGCGGGCGCGCGCCGCAGGGCTCTCGGGCCGCCCACGGACGGCCGACGTCGCGGGCGGGGCCCGCTGATGCGGGTGCTCGCCGCGCTCTCCGGCGGGGTGGACTCCGCGGTGGCCGCCGCCCGCGCGGTGGACGCCGGCCACGATGTGGTCGGGGTGCACATGGCGTTGTCCCGCAACCGGGCCCAGCACCGCAACGGGTCCCGGGGCTGCTGCTCGATCGAGGACGCGGGGGACGCGCGCCGCGCCGCGGATGTGCTGGGCATCCCGTACTACGTGTGGGACCTGTCCGAGCGCTTCGAGGACACAGTCATCGCGGACTTCCTCTCCGAGTACGCCGCCGGGCGCACCCCCAACCCGTGCGTGCGCTGCAACGAGCACATCAAATTCGAGGCGCTGCTCGACAAGGCCCTCGCGCTCGGCTTCGACGCCGTGTGCACCGGCCACTACGCGCGCGTCGAACGCCCCGGCGCGGGACAGCCGCAACTGCACCGCGCGCGGGACGCCGCGAAGGACCAGTCGTATGTGCTCGCCGTCATGGGCCCCGAGCGCCTCGCGCGATCGATGTTCCCGCTCGGCGACGTCGCCACCAAGGACGACGTGCGCGCCGAGGCGGCCGCCCGCGGGCTGTCCGTGTCGGCCAAGCCGGACTCCTACGACATCTGCTTCGTCGCCGACGGCGACACGCAGGGCTTCCTGCGCGAGCGGCTGGGCGCGCGGCCGGGCGACGTGGTGGACACCACCGGCGCGGTGGTGGGCGCGCATGACGGCGCGTACGCGTACACGGTGGGGCAGCGCAAGGGCCTGGCCCTCGGACGGCCCGCCCCCGACGGCAAGCCCCGCTACGTGCTGTCCATCGAGCCCGTGAGCAACACAGTGGTGGTGGGACCGGCCGAGGCCCTGCGGGTCGGCGGGATCCGCGGGGACGCTGCAGTGTGGTTCGAGCGGCCCGCGGGCGACGACTGGTTCGCCTGCGCCGTGCAGGTGCGGGCGCACGGCGAGGCCGTCCCGGCCCGGGCGCGCGCGCTCGCCGACGAGGTCGAGGTGCGGCTCGACGAGGGCGGCCCAGGGCTGCACGGAGTCGCGCCCGGCCAGTCGCTGGTGCTCTACTCCGGCGCCCGGGTGCTCGGTCAGTCGACCGTGCGCACGACGACCCCGGCAGAGCCCGCATGACCGCCGTGACAGGCGCCGGCCCCTGGCCCGGATCCGACGTGCTCGAGGCGCAGACGGTGATCGTGGGCGAGCTGGCCGACCCGCCTGCCGGCGTCACCGGCATGCCGTTCACCGTGTGGCTCCCGCAGCGCGGTCCCTGGGGCGATGCGACGGGAACCGCCGCGCCCCTGCTGGTCGACCTGCCGACCGAGCTCGGCTCCCACGGCTGGAAGCTCGCCGACCGCCCCGGTGGCGACCTCGCGCGCGCCCAGGCGCTGTGCCGGGAGGACCTGGACGCGCTCGCGGTCGCGGCCCACGGCTACACCGGTCCGCTCGTCGTCCCCGTGACCGGGCCGCTCACGCTCGCCGCGCGGCTCTATCTGGCGCGCGGCGACCGCGTCGTCTCCGACCGTGGCGCGCTCGACGAGCTCGCCTGGTCGCTCTCCGAGGGCATCGCCGGGCGCCTGGCCGACGTGCGCCGCCTGGCGCCAGGCGCCGAGCCGGTCGTGCTGCTGCACGAGCCGCTGCTCGCCCAGGTCGTCGCCGGGGTGCTGCCCAGCTTCTCCGGCTACAGCGCGCTGCGCGCCGTGCCCGCGCCCGTCGCCACCGAGCTGCTGCGCGTCGCGGTGCGCGGCGCCCGCCCCGGCGCTGGACAGGTCGTGGTG
>JAEWEI010000049.1 GCA_023389545.1 Actinomycetes bacterium
GACCTCATCGGCATGGCCCTGTCCGCGATCGGGATCGGCGCGCTGGTGTTCGGGTTGATCGAGGGCCGCTCCGACGGCTGGTGGATCGCGATCCGGGACGTCCATCTGTTCGGCGTGACGTTCCCGACGGGCGGCCCGTCCCCGGTGCCCATCGCGTTCGCCATCTCGGTGGTGACACTGGTGGGCCTGTGGTTCTTCGAGGAGGAGCGCCGACGGCGCAAGGCCGCGCTGCTGATCGACATGACGCTGTTCAAGATCAGGTCGTTCGGCTTCGGCTCGCTTGTGGCCCTCATCGTCTCCCTCGGAGAATTCGGCATCCTCTTCGCCCTGCCGCTCTTCGTACAGAACGCGCTCGGCTACACCCCCCTCCACTCGGGGGCCCTCACCGCCTCGCTCGCAGCCGGCGCGCTGGTCGCCGGCGCGACGGCTGCGCCCATCGCCGACCGCACGAGCCCGCGGACAGTCACGCGCATCGGCATGTCGCTCGAGGTGGTCGGCATCGTCTCGCTGGGCCTGGTGGTGTCCGCACACGTCCCGGCCTGGCAGATGGTCGTGTGCCTGGTCGTGTACGGGCTGGGCATCGGACTCGCGCAGTCCCAGCTCGTCAACATCATCCTGGGCCGGGTGCCCATCGAGGAGAGCGGCCAGGCGTCGGGCACCGAGGCCACGGCGCGGCGCATCGGCACGGCGCTGGGCAGCGCCGTCATCGGCACCATCCTGTTCGTCGGGCTGCAGTCGGACACCGAGCAGAAGGTCGGCGAGGTCGAGGGGGTCACGTCAGAGCAGGCGTCTGAGATCGGCAAGACCGTCGAGGAGACCGACGGCGTGGCCATCGACGAGATCGCGCAACAGCCAGGCGGCGAGCCGGTCGCCGAGGCGTCCCGCGAGGCGTTCGCCGAGGCGCTGCGGCGCACCTCCTTCGTCGCGGGCGGCCTCGTGGCCGTGGGCCTGGCCACCACCGCGCTGCTCCCATCGGGCAGGCCGGAGGACACGACACGGCGCAAGCCCTCGGGCCCGCGCCAGCCCGCCAACCCGTGACGCTCCTCAGCCTCACCGGCCACATCGCGGGATTCGGCGCCACCGGAGGCGCGCGGATGGTCGTCGGCCGCTGGACGAGCGGCCCGTGGGGGCGGTTCGCCGACGTCATGGTGGCCCGCCCCGACGGCCGACGGTTGCTGCTGGCGCCCAATGCCGCGGTCGCCGATCTCATCACGTCGACGTACACGTTCGACGACGTCCACATCGTCCCCGTGGTCGTGGCCACCGCGTCGCAGCGGCGCATCTGGCGGATCACCGCCGGCCCGCTCGACGCCACGATCACGATCGGCGGGCGCACGCCGCTGGGCCGGGCCCTGCGCGCCGTCCCCACGAGCCTGGGCGGCAGCCGCCCGTTCGCCGCCGCCGTCGATCCCGTCGCGAGGCTGCTCCTCCCAGGGGTCCGCACGTCCGGCAGCGCTGGGCACGGGCGGCACGAGTGGTACGCGGCCACCGATCAGCACGCCATCGTGGCCGCCCGGTCCGTGTGGGGTGACGAGGACCTCGGGGGACTCGCCGACGTGCATCCGCCCGTGGACTTCGGGTTCGGCTCCACGCCGCGCGCCCCGTCGGTCACGGCCCTGACCACCCACATCCGGACGTGCTTCGGCGCGGCAGGCGCCGCGGGACCGGGACCCGCCGGACCTTGACTAGGATCGGGGGTGCGTGGTTCCCACGCGCTTCCCCGCCCGTCCCGGAAGGACTCTTCGTGCTCCGCACCCACACCGCCGGCTCGCTCCGAGCCGAGGACATCGGCTCCACCGTCACCCTCACGGGCTGGGTGGATCGGCGCCGTGATCACGGCGGGGTGGCGTTCATCGACCTGCGGGACGCCTCCGGCATCGCCCAGGTGGTCATCCGCGACGAGGCTGTGGCCCACGGCCTGCGCAACGAGTACGTGCTCCAGGTCACCGGCCAGGTCGGCCGCCGGCCCGCGGGCAACGAGAACGCGAACCTCGCCACCGGCGAGGTAGAGGTCGTCGCCGACGAGGTCGTCGTGCTCAACGAGGCCGCGCCGCTCCCGTTCCAGGTGTCCTCCGCGCTCGACGAGACCGTCGGCGAGGAGGCGCGCCTCAAGCACCGCTACCTCGACCTGCGCCGCCCCGCGCCCGCCCACGCGATGCGCCTGCGCTCGAAGGCCAACCAGGCGGCCCGCCGCGTGCTCGACGCGCACGACTTCGTCGAGATCGAGACGCCCACCCTCACCCGGTCGACCCCTGAGGGCGCCCGCGACTTCGTGGTGCCCGCGCGGCTCGCGCCCGGCTCCTGGTACGCGCTGCCGCAGTCGCCGCAGCTGTTCAAGCAGCTGCTCATGGTGGCGGGCATGGAGCGCTACTACCAGATCGCGCGCTGCTACCGCGACGAGGACTTCCGCGCGGACCGCCAGCCGGAGTTCACCCAGCTCGACGTCGAGATGAGCTTCGTCGAGCAGGACGACGTGATCGCCCTCGGCGAGCAGATCCTCGTCGCGCTGTGGGACCTCATCGGGTACAAGATCCCGACCCCGATCCCGCGCATGACCTTCGCCGACGCGATGAACCGCTACGGCAGCGACAAGCCCGACCTGCGGTTCGGCCTCGAGCTCGTCGAGCTGACGGACTACTTCAAGGACACGCCGTTCCGCGTCTTCCAGGCGCCGTACGTCGGCGCCGTCGTCCAGCCGGGCGGCGCCTCGACGCCGCGCCGCGGGTTCGACGCGTGGCAGGAGTGGGCCAAGCAACGCGGCGCGAAGGGCCTCGCGTACGTCACGATCTCGGAGGACGGAGAGCTGGCCGGCCCCGTCGCGAAGAACCTCTCGGACGCGGAGCGCGCGGGCCTGGTCGAGGCCGTGGGCGCCAAGCCGGGCGACGCGGTCTTCTTCGCGGCAGGACGCCGCACGGACGCGCAGGCGCTGCTGGGCGCCGCGCGCCTCGAGATCGGCCGCCGTGCCGACCTGATCGACCCGGACGCCTGGGCGTTCGTGTGGATCGTCGACGCCCCGCTGTTCAAGCCGACCGGCGAGGACGACGACGTGGCCGTCGGCGAGGGCGCCTGGACTGCCGTGCACCACGCGTTCACGTCGCCCACCCCCGAGTGGATCGACACCTTCGAGCAGGACCCGGGCGCCGCGCTGGCATACGCCTACGACATCGTCTGCAACGGGAACGAGATCGGCGGCGGCTCCATCCGTATCCACCGGCGCGACGTGCAGGAGCGCGTGTTCCGGGTCATGGGCATCGGCGAGGAGGAGGCCCAGGAGAAGTTCGGCTTCCTGCTCGACGCGTTCCAGTTCGGCGCCCCGCCGCACGGCGGGATCGCGTTCGGCTGGGACCGCATCGTGGCGCTGCTGACCCGCTCGGAGTCCATCCGCGACGTCATCGCCTTCCCGAAGTCCGGCGGCGGCTACGACCCGCTGACGGGCGCGCCGGCCCCGATCAGCGAGGCGCAGCGCCGCGAGGCGGGCGTCGACGCGAAGCCAAAGCCGGTGGCCGCCCCGGCGGAGTGACAGCCGTCGCGTGACATGGGGCCAGGGTGCGTGCCAGCGCATCCTGGCCCCATCGTCATGTGCGCCCGCCTGGCGCCCCGGCGGCGCGCCTGACAGCCACAGGGGCCGCTCGTCCTAGAAGAGCGTGTCGGCTGTCCAGGGGTTCGGCTGGACGGCCTCCGGCGCCTGGACGGCGACGGCGGCGGCTGTGAGCGCCGGGTCATGAGGCGCTCGCTCCTCGTCGTCGCGACACGCGGGCTCCGGCCCGTCGGGCACGTCCGTCGCCGGCGCCACGGCCGCCCACGTTTCGCGCGCCGGCCGGACTCCGGGATCTGCCGCATGGCACAGCACGCGGCCCGCGTAGCCGATGAGCGAGGTGAGCTCCACCGCCGCAAGCGCTGTCGTCACCCGCCCCTGGTCCAGGGGCAGGCGCCCCGCCCCGGCGCCCTCCCAGTCCAGCCCGAGGGGGATGTCGGTGGACATCGTCATGATCTCGACGTTCTGCCAGAAGGCCTCGCGGGCCTCTGCGCCGGAGAGCTTGGCCACGACGGCCTTCCCCACCTCCGCCGCGACCCGCGCCCCGCCGTTCGTGTCGATGTCCGCGAGCGCGGCCTCGACGCTGCCGAAGGCGTTGAGCAGTTTGGTGGCGGTCTTCTCGCCGATGCCGCGCACGCCGGTGAGGTTGTCGGAGGCGTCGCCTCGCATGGCGGCGTACTGGCGGTACTGGCCGGGCTCGATGCCGATCATCGTGGTGAGGCGCTCGGGGGTAAGCACGGGGGAGGCGTCGATGCCGCCGTTGATCACGCGCAGCACGGAGGTGCTGGTGTCGATGAGGCCGAAGGAGTCGCGGTCAGAGGTGACGACGACTGTCGACCAGCCGGCGGCTCGTGCCTGGGCGGCGGCGGACGCGACGACGTCGTCGGCTTCGAGGCCGTCGGGGACGATGACGGCGACCCCGGCGTCGCGGAGCAGGTCGGCGGTGAGCTGGAGCTGCTGGACGAGCTCGGGGGCTTTGGGGCCGCGGGTGGCCTTGTAGTGGGGGTGGGCGGCCTTGCGGGCGCTGTGGGTGTGGTCGTCGAAGCCGACGACGAGGGCGTGGGCGCCGGTGCGGTCGACGGCGCCGAGCAGTTGGGAGACGAAGCCCTTGACGGCCCACGTGGGGCGGCCGTCGCGGGTGGAGAGCTGGGTGCCGAGCAGGGCGTGGAAGGAGCGGTGGACGAGGGAGTTCCCGTCCACCGCGAGGAGGGTGCGCGTGGCTGTCATGTCTCGGGCTCTGTCGGGGGTGTGCAGTGTGGTGGGGTGCTCAGTGGGTGAGGGAGAGCTTGTCGTACACGCGCCGCAGGAACGCGGGCGCCCACCAGTTGACGTTGCCGAGGATGGTCATGGTGGCGGGGACGAGGAGCATCCGGACGATGGTGGCGTCGATGATGACGGCGACGGCGAGGGCGAAGCCGACTTCCTTGATGACGAGCAGCTTGCCGGCGACGAAGCCGGCGAAGACGACCACGATGATGGCGGCGGCGGACGTGATGATGCGCCCGGAGCGTTGCAGGCCGAGGCGGACGGCGTCGTCGTTGGACAGCCCCGAGTCGTGCAGCTCCTTGATGCGGGAGAGCAGGAAGACCTCGTAGTCCATAGCCAGCCCGAAGGCGAAGGCGATGACGAGGGCCACGACGTACGTCTCGATGCCTCCGGTGGACGTGAAGCCGAGGAGCCCTTCGAGGTTCCCGTCCTGGAAGGCCCAGACGAGCACGCCGAGGGAGGCGGCAAGCGACAGGGCGTTGGTGAGGAGGGCCTTGATGGGGATGGCCACGGAGCCGGTCATGAGGAACAGCAGCACGAGCGTGGCGAAGACGACGATGCCGATGGCCCAGGGCGCGCGGTCGGCGAGCGCGTCGATGAAGTCGACCTGTCCGGCGGCCTGGCCGGTGACCCAGGTGCGGAATGGGGGGTCGAGGTCGCGGATCTCGTGGACCACCTGCTGGGACGTGCTGTCACCGGCGTCGGTGGTGTCGGGCCGCACGCCGATGACGACGTAGGAGCCCATCGGGGTGGGCGTGTCGACGGATGCGACGTCGTCGAGCTGGGCGAGCTCCTGCGCCCAGGCGGTGGCCTCGTCGAGGGAGGTCTCGGCGATGACTGTGACGGCGGCCGACGTCGCGGCGGGGTAGTCGTCGGTGAGGGTGGCGACGTAGTCGCGCTGTGTGCTGCCCATGGGCAGCAGCTGGGTGGTGGAGTTGCGGAGCTCGATGTGGGCGAGCGGGGAGGCGAGCGCGCCGAGCAGCACCACGGTGCCGAGCACCACCCACCAGGGGTGGCGTTGGACCTTGGCGGTGAGGCGGGAGAAGAACCCCTCCTCGGATTGCACGTCGGCGGTGTGGGCGAGCAGGCGGCGGACGCCCGGGACCTTGGAGAGCAGGCCGGGGCGGACGAGCCGGCGGCCGAACAACACGAGGAGCGCGGGGACGAGGGTCAGGGCGGTGGCGACGGCGACGAGGACGATGGCGACGCCCGCGGCGCCGAACGCGCGCAGGATGTCGGGCCGGAAGGCCAGCAGCCCCGCGATGGAGATGGCGACGGTCAGCGCGGAGAAGGCGACAGTGCGCCCGGCGGTGGCCATGGTGCGGGTCAGGGCTGTGACCACGGCGCCATCGCCCCGGCGGCGGCGTGCGCGTTCCCCGCCGTCCTCGTCGACGAGCGGGTGCAGTTCCTCGCGGAACCGGGAGACGATGAGCAGCCCGTAGTCGATGCACAGGCCGAGCCCGAGCAGCGTGACCACGTTCACGACGGACGAGTCGAGGTCCATCAGGTAGGAGAACGCGAGCAGCGCGCCGAGGCCGAAGGCGATGGAGGCGATGGCCCCGATCATCGGCATGGAGGCGGCGAGGAAGCCCCCGAAGACCAGCACCATGATGAGCAGCGCGACGGGCAGGGCGATGGCCTCCCCGGTGGCGAGGTCCTTCTCGACCTGGCTGGTGATGGCCTCGATGATCAGGCTCGCGCCGCCGACGATGCCTGTGGCGTCCGGCGCCACGGCGTGCAGGCTCGCGGGGATCGAGTCGAGCACCTGCTCGACCTCGTCGAGGGCCGCGTCCTCGGCGGACTCGTCGAGTCCGGGCTCGAGGCCGACCACGACGAGGAACCCGTCGCCGTCCTCGGCGATGAGGGGCGCCGCAGCGGGATTGGCCACGCCGTCCGGCAGGGCGAACGGGTCGATCACCGAGGCGACGCCGTCGATCTCGACGAGCTCCTGGCGTGCGGGCGCCAGCGCGGCGGCGATCTCGGGATCAGCGGGGTCGACCCCGCTGACCAGCAAGTTGAGCGAGGGGCCGCTGGTGTCCGCATCGGCGAGGATCTGTGCGGCCTCGGAGCTCTCCGCCCCGGGCACTGTGGGCTCGCCGGTGCTGAGGCGCTCGAAGAGGCTCTCGCCGTGCACGCCGAAGATGGCGAGGCCGAATCCGAGGGCCGTCACGACGGCCCAGACCAGGACTGTCAGTCGTGGGTGGTGGGCTACGCGGCGACCGAGACTTTCGAACACACGGGTCAGCATCGCAGCATCGAGGCGCGCGACGCACGTTCGGCTCACCGTGGGGCGAACGTGTCGGCGGACGTGCGTAGGCTCGCGCCATGGACCTGTTCGACTCCGTCATCTCGACGGGGCAGGGGATCCCCGCGCCTGGAGCCGGGGCGCCGCTCGCCGTGCGGATGCGCCCGCGCGCCCTCGACGAGGTCGCCGGGCAGGACCACCTGCTGGTGCCCGGATCCCCGCTGCGCCGCCTCGTGGAGCCCGGCGAGGGCGCCGCGCGCCGTGCCGCGCCCAGCTCCGTGGTGCTGTGGGGGCCGCCCGGCACCGGCAAGACCACCCTCGCCTACTTGATCGCGAACACGTCCGGACGCGAGTTCGTCGAGCTGTCCGC
>JAEWEI010000392.1 GCA_023389545.1 Actinomycetes bacterium
CAGGGCAGAGTCCATCGTCAGGGCAGAGCCCGTCCGCGGGGAGTGCCGCGCCCGCCGCACAGCGCCCTGCCAAGCCGCGCGGGAAGCAGGCGCCCGCCCCCGGCGAGCCGAGTGTCACGACTTACACCGCCGGCCGGCGTGGCAACGCCCTGCCGGTGCGCCCGCCCGTGGTCTCCACCAGCTCGGCGGCCAGGTTTGCTGAGCGTGCGCGAGCGCGCCGTCGGCTGGCCCGCCGTGACGTGCTGATGGTGGTGGGCGCAGTGGTCGGCGTGGGGACGATCGCCTGGCTGCTGTTCTGGTCCCCGGTGCTCCGGCTCGACCAGCAGAAGGTCACCGTCTCCGGCGCGGGGACTGTGGTGGCTGTCGACCAAGTGCGGGCCGTCGTCGCGGAGCGCGGCACGACGCCCCTGACGCGTCTGGACACCGTCGGGCTTCGGGCGGATGTGCTCGATGTGCCCGGTGTGCGCGAGGCGAAGGTCAGCCGCGCGTGGCCGCGCGGCCTGCACATCGAGCTCGTGTCGCGCGAGCCGGTGGCGGCGGTGCCCGAGGAGCCTGGGGCGGCCCCGGACGGCGGCGAGCCGGGGTTCGCCCTGGTGGACATGGAGGGCGTGCAGGTCGGCAGGGTGGAGGCAGCGCCGGAGGGCCTGCCCGTGGTGCAGGTGCCCGTGGGCCAGCCGCGCACGCTCGAGGCGGTGCTGACAGTGCTGGAGGCGCTGCCCGTGGAGCTGCTGGGGGAGGTCGCCGAGGTCTCGGCGTCCTCGCAGGACACCGTGACGATGGAGCTGCGGGACGGGGCGCGCGTGGACTGGGGGAGCGGGCAGGACACGTCGCTGAAGATCGCGGTGCTCGGCGCGCTGCGGTCGGCGCCGGAGAGCGCCGGAGCAGAGGTTTTCGACGTCTCGGCGCCGACGCTGCCGATCACGAAGTCGAGGTGAGGGTGGCCTGGGCGGGCGAAGAGCGCCACGACCTGCGATCGTGGCCGACACGCGCGGCGTGGTCGTTGATCGCGGCCCCCCGCGCACATAACGTCACGAGCTAGAGAATGTGACATAACTATAACCCTCTACTTGAGGGTGAAGGTTCGGCTTCGACGGTCACCCGCCGGAGCCGTGCAGGTCCCGGCGCATAACGAGAGGCACCCACTGTGGCAGCTCCGCAGAACTACCTGGCGGTCATCAAGGTCGTCGGCATCGGTGGTGGGGGCGTCAACGCCGTCAACCGCATGATCGAGGTCGGGCTCAAGGGTGTCGAGTTCATCGCGATCAACACCGACGCCCAGGCTCTGCTGATGTCCGACGCCGACGTGAAGCTCGACGTCGGCCGCGAGCTCACCCGTGGGCTCGGCGCGGGCGCCGACCCCGAGGTCGGCAAGAAGGCCGCGGAGGACCACGCCGAGGAGATCGAGGACGTGCTCCGCGGCGCGGACATGGTCTTCGTCACCGCAGGCGAGGGCGGCGGCACCGGCACCGGCGGCGCACCAGTCGTGGCGCGCATCGCCCGCTCGCTCGGCGCGCTGACCATCGGCGTCGTCACGCGCCCGTTCACCTTCGAGGGGCGTCGCCGCTCGGTGCAGGCCGACTCCGGCATCGACGCGCTGCGCGCCGAGGTGGACACGCTCATCGTCATCCCCAACGACCGGCTGCTGTCGATCTCCGACCGCTCCGTGTCGGTGCTCGACGCCTTCCACTCCGCCGACCAGGTGCTGCTGTCCGGCGTGCAGGGCATCACCGACCTCATCACCACCCCCGGCCTCATCAACCTCGACTTCGCCGACGTCAAGTCCGTCATGCAGGGCGCCGGGTCCGCCCTCATGGGGATCGGATCGGCGCGCGGCGACGACCGCGCGGTGCAGGCCGCCGAGCTGGCGATCTCCTCGCCGCTGCTCGAGGCCAGCATCGACGGCGCGCACGGCGTGCTGCTGTCGATCCAGGGCGGCTCCGACCTCGGCCTGTTCGAGATCAACGAGGCCGCGCGCCTCGTGCAGGAGGCCGCGCACCCCGAGGCCAACATCATCTTCGGCGCCGTGATCGACGACGCGCTCGGCGACGAGGTGCGCGTCACCGTCATCGCCGCGGGCTTCGACGGCGGGGCGCCAGTGGTCCGTCGTGACAGCCGTGGCCTGGGCCAGGTCAGCGGGTCGGCCAGCGCCACTCGGCACGTCCCGCCCGCGGCGCCCACCCACGCCGTCGCGCAGCCGCGGCCGGTCGACCCGGACGAGGACGTCGTCCGCGTCGGATCGCCTCTGCGGCCCGTCGCCCCGGCGCCCGCCCCCGCGCCCACGTTCCTGGCGTCCGAGCCCACCGCCCCGGAGCCCACCACGGGGCAGCTCGCCGTCCCGCAGATCTTCGAGGAGGACCACTCCCGTCGGGCGAACGAGGAGCTGGACGTCCCCGACTTCCTCAAGTAGCCGCCGGTGGGGCTTCCTGTCCTCGAGGCTGATCTCGGCCCGCGGGTGCGGGCGGGATTCACCACGCGCGCGGGCGGTCTCTCGGCCGAGCCGTGGGGAACGCTGAACGTCGGCCTGTCCGTGGGAGACCGTCCTGCCGACGTCCAGGCCAACCGTGCGCTGGTGGCGGCGTGGGCGGGCGCCCCGGTGGTCTTCGGCGAGCAGGTGCACGGCGCCAGCGTGCGCGTGCTCGACGCGCCGCCCGCAGGGGAGGACAGTTCCGCGGGGCCGGTCGACGCGCTGGTGGCGACCTCGCCCCAGCTCGCCGTCGCCGTGTACGTGGCCGACTGCGTGCCCGTGCTCCTGGCGGACGCCGACGCGGGGGTGGTCGCCGCCGTGCACGCCGGGCGCGCCGGCCTGGTCGCCGGCGTCGTGCGGGCAGCCGTCGACGCGATGCGCGACTGCGGCGCCGAGCCGGGGCGGACACGCGCGGTGATCGGCCCCTCGATCAGCGGCGCCTCGTATGAGGTGCCCGAGTCCATGCGCGCCGACGTCGCGGCCGTCGTGCCCGAGGCGTGGGCGGCGACCCGGTGGGGGACTCCGGGCCTCGACCTGGGCGCGGGAGCCGCCGCTGAGCTCGCGCGCGCAGGCGTGCGTCAGGTCACGCGCCTTTCGACGTGCACGTTCACCGACGACCGGCTTTACTCGCACCGTCGCGCATCGGCAGCGGGCGTCGCCACCGGCAGGTTCGCCGGGGTGATCCGCCTCGTCAGTTGAGGCAGGGGCAATCCGGACGGCCCGCGCGTGTCGCGGCTGGTCGGAGCAGGCGCCTTGCTAGCGTCGACGAAGGGAATTGACAGTCCCGGGGGATGAGGAGACCGCGATGGCCGGAGCGCTGCGCAAGACGATGCTGTACCTCGGCCTCGCCGACGAACGAGGCGAGCACGAGGAGTACGTCGACGAGTACGACGAACTGGAGGCTACGGTGCCGCAGGAGTACGAGGCCCAGGTCACGCCGCTCCACCGGCCCGCGGTGAAGGTCGCGCAGCCCGCGCCCGCCACCGGCGAGCTCCGGCGGATCACGACGATCCACCCGCGCGCCTACAACGACGCGCGCAAGATCGGCGAGGCGTTCCGCGAGGGCACGCCGGTGATCATGAACCTCTCCGACATGGACGACGCGGACGCGAAGCGCCTGGTCGACTTCTCGGCGGGGCTGATCTTCGGCCTGCACGGCGCCATCGAGCGGGTCACCAACAAGGTGTTCCTGCTCTCGCCCGCCCACGTCGAGGTCACCGGCGACGAGCAGCCCGCTGAGCCCGCCCCCGCGGGCTTCTTCAACCAGAGCTGACGCGTGAGGTTGGTCGCCGACGTCCTCTATCTGGTCGTCCTTGTCTTCTTCCTGCTCCTGCTCGCACGGCTCGTCCTCGACTGGGTGCAGTTCTTCGCACGTGAGTGGCGCCCGCGTGGCGTCATGCTCGTGGTCGCCGAGGCGACCTACACCGTGACGGACCCGCCCCTGCGGGCGATCCGCCGCGTGGTCCCCCCGCTCTCGCTCGGGACGGTGCGCCTCGACTTGGCGTTCCTGATCCTGATGCTGGCGTGCTCTGTGCTCCTGTCCGTGCTGGCCGCAGTGTGATCCGGGTGAGCGTCGTCAACCCGTGCGGGCCCTCTCACCACCCGGGCGCGCAGGCTGCCCGAGGAGTGGGCAGTGCGTGGCGGGTCGCATGCGACCGCCTCAATGTCCGCTACCGTGAGCCGAGGTGGTCGGTGACTGCCCACCGGCTAGACCAAGTTCGACCGAAGAGGTGACGACGATGGCACTGCTGACAGCAGACGACGTCCTGAACAAGAAGTTCCAGGCGACGAAGTTCCGCGAGGGTTACGACCAGGACGAGGTCGATGACTTCCTCGACGAGGTCGTCAACACCCTGCGCGACCTGCAGACCGAGAACGAGGACCTCAAGACGAAGCTCGCGGCAGCCGAGCGTCGCATCGCCGAGCTGAGCCGGGCAGGCGCCCAGCAGGCGGCCCCCGCCCCCAAGCCCGAGCCTGCTCCTGAGCCGCAGGCCGCGCCCGCGCCGGCAGCCCCCGCCCCGGTGGCCGTGGCCCCCGCCAGCCCGCAGCGGCCCAACGAGCCCGAGTCGGCGACCGGGATGCTCGCCCTGGCGCAGAAGCTGCACGACGACTACGTGCGCAGCGGCCAGGAGGAGAGCGACCGGATCATCTCCGAGGCCAAGGCCCAGAGCACGCGCATCGTCCGCGAGGCCGAGGAGACGTCGTCCCGCACGCTCGGGCAGCTCGAGCAGGAGCGCTCGCTGCTGGAGCGCAAGATCGACGAGCTCCGCGTGTTCGAGCGGGACTACCGCACGCGCCTCAAGAGCTACCTGGAGAACCTGCTCGGCGACCTGGACAACAGGGGCAGCGCGCTGCCGCCGCGCAGTGGACAGAACGCGCAGCCCGGAGCGGCTTCGCGAGGCGTCTGACCTGCACTTTCGTTCCACAACACACCGTGCTGAGGCCCTGCCTCACGCGGTGTGTTGTGCGTTGTGTGCAACGCGCATAGTCTCGCGTGACTTCGACAGAGAGGGCGCGAGTGGCCATCAACGACTCACTCAGCAGGGGGACGACATCACAGGGGGAGTTGGATCTCGCGAAGGCGGTCCGGCTGTTCCCAGTGCGTGACGGTGAGAAGCCGTGGTCGGTCCGAGATGTGCGTGCTGTCGCCGACGAGCTCATGAGCGA
>JAEWEI010000420.1 GCA_023389545.1 Actinomycetes bacterium
CGGTGTACCACTGCGGCGAGGACAGCCCCACCATGCGCAGCAGCGCGCCGATCAGCCCGTAGCGCGGATCGAACATGAACAGCCACAGCACGCCGACGGCGAACCCCGAGAGCACGTACGGCGCGAACGCCACGGTCCGCGCGAAACCCCGGCCGGCCATCTTCCGGTTCAGCAGCAGCGCCAAGCCCAGGCCGAGCACCAGCGAGCCGCCCACCGTCGCGACCGTGAACACCGCAGTGGTGGTGAGCACCTGCGCGGTGCCCGGGTCGGTGAACCACTCGCGGTAGTTGCCCAGACCCACGAACCGGGCCACCGGCGACCCGAGGTTCCACTGCATCGTCGACAGGTAGAAGCTCTCCACCAGCGGCCGGTACACGAACAGCAGCAGCAGGGCGATGTTGGGCCCGGCGAGCAGCGCGAACGCCACCAGGTCACGGCGCCGTCGGCGGCTCGAGCGACGCTTCGGCCCGGGGGTGGTCACCGTGGGCGGCGGGTGCAGGACTGTCGTCGACATGGCACTTCTCTTCGTGGGACTGGCGCTCCGGAGAGCTCGGCCACGACGAAGTTAAGGAGCCCGCTGGGGCGCCTGACGCCAAAGCACAGAGAGTTGAGAGGCCGTTGGCGGAAGGTTCACGCGCCGTCTCCGCAGTTCGCCGTCAGGCCCGGTTCTCGACACCCGCCGACAGCCGCGTTCGATGGCCCGCCAGCACGGCCGTCCGGCGGCCCTCCAGCACTGGTCGGTACGATCGGGGCCGGTCAGTGCCGGGGGATAAGCCCCCGACCATCGGACGACGGAGCGCGCAGCACGATGCAGCGGGGAAGTGTGGCGGCCGTTCTGGCCTGCTCAGCGGCAGCCCAGACGCCCGCCCAGCACGCCTGACGCCCCTCATTCGGGGGCGGTTGGCGGTGCTCGGCGGAGCGTGCCCTCCCGCCGCGGACAGCCGCCAGCGGGACCCGCCACCCCACGCCGTCACCCGAGAGCTGAGAACCATGAACCCCCTGACCGAGCAGCAGATCCGCGCGTCCTTCGTGAACTGCTCCCGTGGCGAGGCCACCCGCCTCAACCTCCCGCCCGACCTGGCCGACCTCGACTGGGACCGGCTCGACTACCTCGGCTGGATCGACCGCAAGGCCCCCCAGCGCGCGTGCGTCGTCCTCCCCGTCGACGACACGGTGGTGGGGCTGCTGCTCCGCTCCCCCGAGGGCGGCGCCAAGCGACGACGCGCCCTGTGCGCCTGGTGTGAGGACGTCTACTCCAAGGACGAGGTGTCCCTGTACGTCGCCCGCCGCTCCGGCGCCGCGGGCCGCAACCTCAACTCGATCGGCACGCTGATCTGCACGCGGTTCGGGTGCTCAAAGAACGTGCGGCGTCGGCCCACGATCATCGAGGCCGGCCAGGACCCCGAGGGCCTGGTGCAGCGGCGCATCGAGGGGCTGCGCGAGCGGTCCCAGCGCTTCGCGCGCGAGGTGCTGCAGGACGTGTGACCTCCCGGTTCGGGGCGAGCACCGTGCCTGTGCTCGCCCCGGGCTCGGGCCTGCGTTGGGGAGAATATTCCTTGACAGGAATATTCTCGATGGGGAATTCTCGTTCCATGGATGCTCGCTTCGCCGCGCTTGCCGACCCCGCCCGATGGCGGCTCGTCACCCTCCTTGCTGAGCGGCCCCGGCCCGTCGGCGTGCTGGCCCGGCTCGCCGGCGCACGGCAACCCCAGACCACCAAGCACCTGCAGACCCTCGAGCGAGCCGGAGTGGTCGTGTCCCAGCGCTCCGGCCAGCGCCGGATCTACGCGCTGAGCCCGGAGGTGCTGCGGGAGGCATCAGCGGCGCTGAGCGCCTTGGCGGACGCCGCCGACCGGGCTGGCTCACGCGAGGCCTTCGAGCGCTACGGGATGGACCTCTCGCGGGAGCGGCTCGCCGCCCACGAGCCAGGCTGGGCCGACGGCCGATCCTTCGAGTTCACCCGATCGCTCGCCGCGCGGCCCGAGGTGGTCTGGCGGCACCTCACCGAGGCCCCCCTGCTCGCACAGTGGTGGACGCCGGAGGACCTACGCGTGTCCGAGCTCGTCTTCGAGGCACAACCCGGCGGCCAGATCCTCCACGAGTACCGCGACGTCGAGGACGTCGACGGCTCGGACCCCGTCGCCGGACGCGCACAGGGAGAGGTGGTCGAGGTGCGCCCCGGAGAGCGCTTGGCCTATCGGCTCTCCCCCGTCCTCCCCGACGATCAAGTCGCCTTCACCGCGCACGTCCGTCTCGACCTGCGCGCCACCAAGACCGGCGCCGACCTCGACGTCCATTTCCGGGTCGCCGACAGCACTGTCGAGTCTGCCGACTTCATCGCGGGCATCGAGCTCGGCTTCGGGCAGAGCCTCGACAAGCTCGTGACGATCCTCTCCGCATCCCCCGACAGCGCCGATTCCCACCCGAGGAGCACCACATGACCGACCGCATCGTGACCGCGAACCTCGCCCTCACCCTCGACGGGCGCTACCACGGCCCAGGCGGCCGCGGAGACTTCGGCGCCTTCGCGCCCTACGTCGCCACCGACACCGCGCGCGACCACATGACCCGCATCTGGGAGAACGCGACGACGGCGGTCCTCGGCCGCGTCAACGCCGAGGGCTTCATGGGCTACTGGCCGTCCGTCGCCGACGACGAGGGCGCCGATCCCCGGGACCGCGGATACGCG
>JAEWEI010000437.1 GCA_023389545.1 Actinomycetes bacterium
ACTCGTCCGGTCGCTCGCTTTCACCGGCGGCGCACTGCTTGTCGGGATCGACCACGAAGGCAGGCCGGGCATCGCCTGGCGGGTCGGGCACGCGCGCGAGCGCACCGTCGCGGCGGCGGCCGAGGCAGCCGGGTCCGCGAAGGAGCACGCAGCGGCGGCAGTCCGGGGCGCGCAGTCGACGGCGTCCCACGCCGCCCGCTCGCTGCCGCGCTGAGCAGCGGTCGGCCGCGCTGGTCGGCCGACGGACAGCCGGGCCGGTCGCGCGGCGGGCCGGATAGCCTGGACGCATGACTGCCTCGCACGATCTTGCGCCCGCCGCCGACCTTGTCGACGACGCGTGGGACGCGCCCACCGCCCGCGGCCCGCTCGACGCGACGGTCGAGGTGCCCGGCTCGAAGTCCCTCACCAACCGGTACCTCGTCCTCGCCGCGCTGGCTGACTCCCCCGGCAGGCTGCGCGGCGCGCTGCGCTCGCGCGACACGCTCCTCATGGCGGAGGCGCTGCGCAGCCTTGGTGTGCGCATCGAGGACGACGGGCAGGACTGGGTGGTCGACCCCGCCCGGCTCCACGGCTCCACGGACGTCGAGTGCGGCTTGGCCGGCACGGTGATGCGCTTCGTGCCGTTGGTCGCCGCGCTGGCGAGCGGGCCCGTGCGGTTCGACGGTGACGAGGGCGCGCGCGTGCGCCCCATGGCGCCGGTGGTCGACGCGCTGCGGTCGCTCGGAGTCCGAGTGGACGACCACGGGGTCCCCGGCTACCTGCCGTTCACAGTGGTGGGCGACGGCGCCGTGCAGGGCGGGGACGTGGAGGTCGACGCCTCGGGCTCGAGCCAGTTCGTCTCCGGCCTCCTCCTGGCGGGCGCGAGGTTCCAGCGGGGGCTGACCCTGCGGCACGTGGGGGCCACCCTGCCGAGCGTCCCGCACATCGAGATGACCGTGGCGCTGCTCCGCGACGCCGGGGTCGCCGTCGACGACTCGACCCCCGCGGTCTGGCGCGTCGAGCCCGGGACCATCGCGGGGCGGGATGTGCGCGTGGAGCCCGACCTGTCGAACGCGGCGCCGTTCCTCTGCGCCGCACTCGTCGCCGGCGGCGTCGTGCGGGTGCCCGGCTGGCCCGGATCGACCACGCAGCCCGGCGGGCTGCTGCCCGGGATCCTGGAGCAGATGGGCGCCGCCACCAGCCTGGACGGCGACGTGCTGACGGTGCGCGGCAACGGCGTTGTGCGCGGCGTCGACCTCGACCTGCACGCCGCCGGGGAGATCTCGCCGACCATCGCGGCGCTCGCCGCCCTCGCCGACTCGCCCACCCGCCTGCGGGGCATCGCCCACCTGCGCGGTCACGAGACGGACCGGCTCGCGGCGCTGACCACGGAGATCAACCGGCTCGGCGGCCAGGTCGAGGAGACCGAGGACGGCCTCGCCATCACCCCGCGGCCCCTGCACGGCGGCACGGTGCGGACCTACGCCGACCACCGCATGGCCACTGCCGGCGCGCTGCTCGGGCTCGCGGTCCCCGACGTGCGCGTGCAGGACGTCGCCACCACGTCGAAGACGCTGCCCGATTTCGTCGGCATGTGGGAGGGGATGCTCGCATGAGCGGAACCGCGATCGTCCCCGGTGGAGGCCGCTGAGCGTGGCACGCCGACCGCTCGACGAGTCTGACGTCCGCATCCGCCCCGGACGCCGCGGCTCACGGCCGCGCACCAAGACCCGCCCCGAGCACGCCGACGCCGAGTCGGCGCTCGTCACGGGCGTGGACCGCGGCCGGTACACGGTGCTGGTCGAGGCGGGAACCCCGCAGGAGCGGCGGGCCATCGCGATGAAGGCGCGCGAGCTCGGCCGTGACCGGGTGGTGCCCGGCGACCGCGTCGACCTGGTCGGCGACACGTCCGGCGCCGACGGGTCGCTGGCCCGCATCGTCCGGATCACCGAGCGCACCACAGTGCTGCGCCGCACCGCCGATGACACCGACCCGGTGGAGCGGGTCATCGTCGCCAATGCGGACCAGCTGGTGATCGTCACAGCCCTCGCGGACCCCGAGCCCCGCACCCGGATGATCGACCGCTGCGTCGCCGCGGCCTACGACGCTGGCATGGACGCGCTGCTCGCGCTCACCAAGGCCGACCTCGCCGACCCCGCGGAGCTCGTCGCGATGTACGAGCCCATCGGGGTCAAGGTGGTCGTCACCAGCCGCACCGACGGCGACATCCACGGGCTCGACGCGCTCCGCGAGGAGCTGGCCGGGCGCACGTCGGTGCTCGTCGGGCACTCCGGCGTCGGCAAGTCGACGCTCGTCAACGCACTGGTGCCGGACGCGTACCGGGCGGTAGGCGTCGTCAACGACGTCACCGGCCGTGGCCGCCACACGTCCACGTCCGCCGTGGCGCTCCGGGTCCCCGAGCCGCCCGGGACGGCGGCCACCTGGGTCATCGACACGCCAGGCGTCCGCTCGTTCGGACTGGCCCATGTCACCCCCGAGAACCTGCTGGCCGCGTTCGCCGACCTGTCCGAGGTGGCACAAGAGTGCCCGCGGGGGTGCACGCACACCGCGGACGCGCCCGACTGCGCCCTCGACGAGTGGGTCGCCGCAGCCCCCGACGACACGGTGCGGGCGGCCCGCGCCGCACGGCTGGGCTCCTTCCGGCGCCTCCTAGCGAGCCGCACGGGGACCCTCGACGCCGATCGAGGCGCCGACGGTGGCGCCTCCAGCCCCACCCCGTGAGCCTCCGCGCTGTCTCAGCAGCCCGGTCCAGGGCCGGCGGCGCCCCGCGTCCCGCTACGGTGTGCCCATGAGCCTGCGCCCCGGGTACGACGACGACCTGCGCCTCGCGCACGTGATGGCCGACCAGGTCGACTCCGTGACGATGTCGCGCTTCAAGGCGCTAGACCTGCGCGTGGAGACCAAGCCCGACCTGACGCCGGTCTCCGACGCCGACCGGACCGCCGAGGAGGTCATCCGCACCCAGCTCAGCCGGGCACGCTCGCGCGACGCCGTGCACGGCGAGGAGATGGCCGACACCGGCCACGGGCCACGGCGCTGGGTGGTCGACCCGATCGACGGCACCAAGAACTTCGTCCGCGGCGTGCCCGTGTGGGCCACCCTCATCGCGCTGATCGACAACGACGAGGTCGTGGTCGGCGTGGTCAGCGCACCCGCCCTCGGGCGCCGCTGGTGGGCGGCGAAGGACTCGGGCGCCTGGACGGGCCGCTCTCTCGCCGCAGCCAGCCGCATGCGGGTCTCCGCCGTCAGCGAGCTCAAGGACTCGTCGTTCTCCTACTCCAGCCTCAGCGGCTGGGAGGAACAGGGCCGGCTCAACAGCTTCCTGGACCTGACCCGCACGGTGTGGCGCACGCGCGCCTACGGCGACTTCTGGTCGCACGTGCTCGTCGGCGAGGGCGCCGTGGACTTCTCGGCCGAGCCGGAGCTGGCGCTGCACGACATGGCGGCGCTGGTGCCGATCATCACCGAGGCCGGCGGCCGGTTCACGTCGATCGACGGTGTGCCGGGGCCGTTCGGCGGCTCAGCGCTCGTGTCGAACGGCCTGCTGCACGACGCCGCACTGGCGGCGCTGAGCCCGCAGGGCTGACGGCCCGCACGGCTGACGGCCCGCGGAGCGCCGCTCAGCGTGGGATGCCGCCGAGCTCGCTCACGTCGTACCAGAGCAGGTCGCGCTCGGCGAGGCGCTCGATCGCGGCCTCGTCGCCTGTGACGGCGAGGGCCAGGTCCGCGGCGGCGTCAGGCTCGTCCACATGCCCGCAGGCGACGTCCGCGAGCACGACCGGCCCGCGCAGCTCCACGAGGCTCGGCGCCACCCCGTCATCGACCACGGGCGCGACGTCGGAGTCGGGCACGTCGGCAGACAGCACCAAGCGGAGCTGGGGGGCGTGCGGCCGCCCGGCGACGAGCAGCAGCGCGTCATCCGCCGCGGCCAGCTGCGCGGCGTACTCAAGCTCCTCCTCGTCCTCCTCGGGCAGCGCCGCGCGCAGCGCGGGGGTCACCGCGTGCACGCGTCGCGCGCCCAGCACTGGCTGCCCGCCGTCAGCAGGGCCGTCGAGCTCGTCCAGGGTCGCGGGGAGGTAGATACGCACCCCCTCAGTGTGCCCGGAGGCGCGCCTCAGGCCTTCGCGAGGCGCGCCGCGACCGCGAACGAGTCGGTCTCGTTCGTCGCCGTCTGGGCCTGCGCGCCGGGCGCGGAGGGCTTGCGCGGTGAGGTCGTCACCCGGGAGGCCAGCCCGGTGAGGGCCCGTCGGACCGGGGCGCCAGGCACGATCTCATGCAGGAGCCGCGCGTCCAGCAGCGCCGCGTCGAGGGCCGCGGGGTCGTCCGGGACCAGGTGCGGGTCGACGACGCCCGCATACCGGGCGAGCGCCTCCGCGATGGCCTCGCCCGGCCTCGGGCCTGCCACGCCGGGGCGCACCCGGTTGACGACGACGGTGCGCCTTCCCGCCACGCCCAGCTCGGCTAGCTCGCTGATCGAGCGCACGAGCCGTTGCACCCCGATGGGGTCGGCTCCGCCGACGACCACCACCTCGTCGGCGTCGTGCAGCGCGGACAGCGTCGCCGCGTTGCGTCGGGGCGCGCGGGTGTCGTAGCTGAGCGCCTCGTCCTGCTCCACGCAGAATCCGCAGTCGACGACGGTCCAGTCGGTCAGTGCGCGTGCGACCGTCCACACGACGTCGAGCGACGTCCCGGGAAGCTCCGGCCACCGGTCGGGGCGGGAGATGCCGGACAGCACCCGCAGGCCGGGCGCGAGGAGCGGCGAGAGCCGGGCCAGCGCCTGCACGTCGAGGACGCCCTGGCCGGCGGCCCGGGCCGCCGCCGCGAGGCCGGGAGCCTCGTCGAGCAGCCCGACGGCCTGCGCCACGGTCCCGCCGTAGGTGTCGGCGTCGACCAGCAGCGCCGTGCGGCCCAGCACCGCGAGCTCGGCGGCGAGGTTCATCGCGACAGTGGTGCGCCCCGGAGCGCCCGCGGGCCCCCACACCGCGATGACGCGTCCCGGATCCCTGGCGGGGCCTCCGTGCGCCCCCTCGGGCCCGGCAGGCTCGGGGGCCGACGCCGCGGGGCCGCCCCATCCGGGACGGTCGCCTCCGCCGACGCCGATCGGCGCCTCGAGGACGGCGACCACGTCGCGCACCAGAGCCCCCGCGCCGGACGCGTCCTCGGGCGTGTCGACGACGAGGTCCACACCGCACGCCGTGATCCGCTCGGCTGCCCACCCGGGGTCGGCCACTCCCACGACCCGCACACCGCAACGGTGCAGGGTCGCGACCGCCTCGCGGTCGAGCTGCGGCAGGTCTGCCGAGACCACAGCCACCCGGCCCAGCCCCGCTTCGGCGGCCGCGAGCAGCTCGGCGACGTCCGCGCAGCGCCTGGTCACGCTCAGCGCGCCCCCGGCGCCGTCCATCGCCTGCACGATCCGCGACTCCGCACTCCCCCGGACCGCGCACAGCACCCCGACGGCCACCGTCAGCCCCCGGTCCCGGGGACGGGCATGATCTGCACCGCGCCCTCGCCCGCGACTGCGGCGAGCACCGCCGACAGCTCGCCCTTCGGCACCAAGACCTGCACCACGCTCGAGCCGCCCGCGGTGAACGCGCCGTCCGGGCGCATGACCTCGGCGACCACCAGGCCCTCGGCCAGCGGCTTCGGCGGGCTGGGCGCCGCGGCCCCCTCGGCCCGCCGCGCGGAGTCGGGCACCACCCACAGGTCGACCTGCGAGCCGACGACCACGTCCTGGGAGAGCCTCTGGTCCACGGGGATGGCGAGCGGCCGCACGTCCAACTCGTCGGCGGCGCCGACCGCCGAGCGCGGGATCAGCTCGCCTGCCTCCACGACTCGCACCGCCACCGCGCCGTCGGGAACCCCGTCGAGGACGGTGACGTACCGGTCCAGCTCGCCGGAGCCGAGGCGGACCTGCGCGACCCCCAACTGGTCGGCGGCGAGGGCGCTGCCGGGGGCGATCGTGCCCCGCGCGACGTAGACGTCGACGGTGCGCTGGGCGTCCTGCACCACCCACGAGCCGAGCGCGACGGAGCCGGCGACCATCGCGAGGCCGGCGAGCAGGCGCGGGTCCCGCCAGCCTGGCCTGCGCAACCGGCTCACCGGCGGCGCCGGCAGCTCAAGCACCGACGTGTCCATTCCGACTCCTTGTCGTGGCTCCTGGTGGGTCGAGGAGCGCGATGCCCAGACGTGACGCGGCTCCGTTGAGATGCCCATCATGCCGACAAGCAAGAAGGAACGGGACATCCCGGTCGCAGCCTTGTGCACAACGCCTCCCGCGTGCGCGTGCGTGCCACACTGCGAACATGCCTCCCAGGTTCCTCACGCTCGCCGACGTGACAGAGGTGCTGAACATCTCAGCCGCTCAGGCCTATGCGCTGGTGCGCTCGGGCGAGCTGCCCGCGATCCAGATCGGCGGGCGCCTGCAGTGGCGCGTCGAGGCGCAGGAGCTCGAGCGCTACATCGAGCGCATGTACGCGCAGACGCGCGCGCGGATCGAGACGGAGACGGCCCAGCAGGTCGACAGCGGGCACTGATCCGGCAGGGCGGCTCACCGTGATCTCACGGCGCAGATACCCGTGAAGGGAATGGCCATGAGCCCGCCGCGTCGGGGCTCCTCATGGCCGGCGGCCAGGTCGAGGTGATCGGC
>JAEWEI010000441.1 GCA_023389545.1 Actinomycetes bacterium
GGGCGCGCCACGCCGATTCGTGGTGCATGTCGACGTGGACGTGCTCGACGCACTGCTGCTGCCCGGGCCCGACATCCCCCAGTACGGCCGCGGGCTGGGGCTCGACACCTTGGTCGCGCTGCTGGCCCCGTTGGCGGCCGAGCCGGGGTTCAGCGGGCTCACGCTCGTGGAGTACAACCCCGACCATGACCCGGACGGGGTGTCAGCGTCGAGGCTGGTCGACGGGATCGCGCGAGCGCTGGCGCCGCAGCGGCGCTGACGCCCACACGTCAGAGGGGACGCTGGGTGACGCGCGGCGCCCCGGTGCTGCCCCGGTCCACGAGCTCCGGCGAGATGAACCACACCCCGTGCGCGGCCTCCCGCGCGTCGGGCGACTCGATGCGCCGCACGAGCTGCCGCACCGCGAGCTGGCCGAGGCGGTCGGGGGCGCTCTCGATCGAGGTGAACGGCAGTGAGAACGTGCGGGCGAACTCGTCGGAGTAGCGGCCGATCACCGACATGTCGCGGGGCGCCTCGAGGCCGCGCTCACGCAGCACGAACGGCAGCGCGGCGGCTGCGGCCTCGTTGTTCACCAGCAGCCCGGTGACGCCGGGGTGGGCGTCGAGGGCCGCGCGCAGGTCCTCGCCGACGTGCGGTTGGCTGGAGGCGCCGGACACCGCGTGCAGGGTGAGGCCGCGGGTCCGGGCCTCCGCCAGGGCGGCGTCGCGCAGCCGCCACACGTAGGCGCCGCCGCGCTCGACGACGTGGTCGGGCTGCGACACGAGCAGCAGTTCGCGGTGCCCGAGCCGGGCCAGGTGCTCGACCATGAGGCGGCCTGCCTCGGCGAAGTCGAGGTCGAAGACGTCGACGCCGGTGGGGTCCCCGGGCAGCCCGACGAGCACTCCGGGGCGCTTGGCCGCGCGCAGCACGTCGAGCCTGTCGTCGCGGTCCGCGACGTTGAGCAGCACGACGCCGTCGACCATGAGCGAGTCGGTGATCCGCTTGAGCGCGTGGGCGCCGTCCGCTTCCGAGACCAGCAGGATGTCGTAGCCGAGCTCCCGGGCGGTGTTCGAGACCCCGAGGATGTACTGGAGCATCGCGGGGGCGAACTCGTCGTCGAAGAAGTGGGCGAGCAGCCCGATCACGCGCGTCTGCGAGGTGGCGAGCGCGCGGGCCCCGGCGTTGGGCGTGTACCCGAGCTCCTCGACGGCGCGGCGCACGCGTCGCTGGATCTCCAGGGAGGTCGCCTTCTTGCCGGAGAGCACGTTGGACGCCGTGCTGCGGGAGACTCCGGCGGCCCGCGCCACCTCACCGATCGTCGCCATGGACTCAGCCCCTCCGGGTTCGCGCGCGCGAACCCGGAGGTTAGGCGTCGGATGCGGTCGCACGCAATGCGGCGGGTGCGGGGGCCGGCCGATGGGCCAGGCGCTGGACGCGGGCGGCGAGGCCCGGGCGGACGCGAGCTTGTCTGATGAATCGACTGGAGGCCTTGACGTCGGAAATGCCCGACGCCTACCGTCATGAACGAAGTGCAGCGAACCGGTTCGCTAGTTTGAGGTCACAAGCGGGAGGTGCGACCTCGCCGATGACCTCGCCGGGGCACGCCCACCCCGACGCCGTGCAGAGCGTCTACGAGGCGGAGCTCGCCGAGCCCGACGGCGCCACGGCCGACTACCAGCGCAAGAAGCTCTCCGGCTCCGGCACGGCGGTGCTGCGCCGCGACGACGAGGTCACCTTCTGGGTGTACTCCGCCGCCGACGCGGAGTCCACGTTGCGGCTCGAGACAGTCGCCTCGGGCGACGCCGTGCTGCGGGTCAACGGGACCCGGGTCGCGGACGTCAAGAAGTCGACCACGGCGCAGGTCGTGCTGTCGGGCGGCGTCAACAAGGTGACGGTCACCGGCGTTCGCGGCACGACGGTCATCGACCGGCTGCTCGTCGAGCCGACCGCAGGCGCCCTGCGCGGGACCACCTACCAGGCGGAGGACGCCATCCTCGGCGGCTCGGCGGCCGTCGCGGACCGGTCGCTCGCCGCCAACGGGAAGGCCGTCACCGGGATTGGCGGGGAGCCCGGCAACGAGAACACGCTGACGTTCGACGTGTCCGCCCCGGCCACAGGGCGCTACGCGCTGACGATCCGCTACGCCAACCCGGAGCAGTCACCCGCGACGCACTACAACCCCGACCCGCTGGCGCGGCACGCCGACCTCGCCATCAACGGGGCGCACGCCAGCCGCATCGTGTTCCCGCACACCTTCCACCAGAACAACTTCTGGGACCTCACCGTGCAGGTCGACCTGGTGAAGGGAAGCAACACGCTGGCGTTCTCCTCGCAGGAGCTCCCGGGCTTCGACGGGACGACGCTCATCTCGGACACGTTCCCCGACGTGCTGCTGCGGTCGCAGTTCGCGCCGGACGTGGACTCGGTGACCGTCACGCCGTTCTCCAAGGTCGCGACCGCGACCGGCCCGCCGTGGGGAAACGGTCGAAAGTGACAGTCCCCAGGTGACACCGTGGGCCCCCGTCGCATCTCCATGCGGCGGGGGCCTCGTCATGTCGCCGTGATGCGCCGGACCGCGAGCGCCACATCCGCGTCGTCATGCGGCTGTGTGTCGAGGGCCCGGTGGATGGTCATCCCCTCGATCAGAGCGTCGACGACGCGCGCGGTCGCCGGGTCGAAGCACCGCTCGAGCGCGGCGCGACTGCGGCGCATCCACGCGTTCGTCAGATCCCGGTAGGCGGGATCACGGGCCGCGAGCGTGTACAGCTCGTGGGTGAGCACGAGCTCACGCCGGTCGGGGAACACGTCCCGCAGGATGATGTCGATGACCGCCTGGGCGCCGCCCTGGCGGTCCCCCGGCTCGACCTGGCCCAGCCGGGCGGCGAACCGCTCGGACATGGCGGTGGCGAACCGGGTGAACGCCTCGCGCAGCAGCTCGTCCCGGCCGGTGAAGTGGTAGGTCATCGAGCCCAGCGGCACGCCGGCCTGCACGGCGACGCGGCGGTGGGAGGTGCCGTCGACGCCGTCCTCGGCGATGACCTCGATGCACGCCTCGATGATCCGGTCCCGGCGCCCTGGGTCGTGGCGGCGGGTGCGGGCGCGGGGGGCGGCCTCCGTGGGAGGCACCGTCAGATGTTCTCGCGGATGACACGCGCGGGGTTGCCGACGGCGACGACGTTCGCCGGGATGTCCTTGGTGACGACCGAGCCGGCGCCGATCACGGAGTTCTCGCCGATGGTCACGCCGGGGCACACGATGACGCCGCCGCCGAGCCACACGTTGTCGCCGATGGTGATGGGCTTCGCGGCCTCGAGCTTGTCGCGGCGGGGCTGCGGGTCCACCGGGTGCGTGGGGGTGAGCAACTGCACGTGCGGGCCGATCTGGCAGTCGGCGCCGATGCTGATGGGCGCCACGTCGAGCGCTGTCAGGCCCATGTTGATGAACGTGCGGGGGCCGACGGTGATCTGGTTGCCGTAGTCGACGTAGACGGGCGCCCGCACGAACGCCGTCTCGTCGAGGCTGCCGAACAGCTCGCGCGCGACCCGCTGGCCGGCGTCGGGGTCCTGGTCGTACGCGGCCTGGAACCGGGCCGCGAGCTGGATGGCCTTCTTCTGGCTCTCGACGATGGCCGGGTCGTCGGCGATGTACAGGTCTCCGGCGAGCATGCGCTCGTGGTTGGTGCGCTCGTCGCCGGCGAAGTAGTCAGTCGTCGTCATGTGTACGAGCGTACACATGACGACTGGCTCACCCGCGGATCTGCCGGCGCCTGCGCACCGCGAGGGTGACCACCAGGGAGAGCGCGGCCAGGATGATGAGCCCGATGAGCACCACCTCGACAGTCGAGACGTCCTGGCCGGTCTGCTCCTTGTCGGAGTCCTGATGCGGCCCGTCGACGCCCCCGCCGTACCCCGCCGAGGGAGACGTCGCGGACTCGCCCGTCGACGTGGCCTCGTCGGGCGACGTCGTTCCGTCGCCGGGCGCGGTCGTGCTCTGAGGAGGGCTCGACGTGACCTCGTCCATCGACGCGGAGGCCGCGGGGCCTGACGCGATCAGCGAGGCGACCACCACGAGCGGCACGACCAGGGCCGCGAGGACCCATGACCGCCGCCGCAAGACAGGCAGCTGGGGGCTGGCAAGGCGCAGAGGCGTTGGCGTCATGCGCGCCATCGTGCGCGACCCCGCCCCTGCCCGCACCCGGAACGCCGCACAGCCGGTCAGGAGTCGGCGTACGCCCGGGCCTGCAGCGCCCACAGCTCGGCGTACCGGCCCCCGGCCGCCATCAGCTCGGTGTGCGAGCCGTGCTCGACGACACGCCCGCCATCGAGGACGACGATCCGGTCGGCGAGCCGCACCGTCGACATGCGGTGGGTCACGAACAGCGTGACGCCGCCGACCCGCGCCGCGACGTCCGCCGCCGTGGCCTGGTAGGCGTCGACGAGCCGCTGCTCCGCGAGCGCGTCGAGTGCTGCCGCCGGCTCGTCGAGGATGAGCAGCAGCGGGTCGTCGCGCATGAGCGACCGTGCGAAGCCGACGTTCTGCCACTGCCCGCCCGACAGCTCGCGTCCGTCGTCGTAGCCGATTCCGAGCACATCGGTGAGCGCGAGCTCGTCGGCGATGGGGGCGCCGGTTCGGGTGAGGGCCGCACGAACAGGCTCGGGCTCGTCGACGGAGTCCAGGCGGCCGATGCCGATGCTCTGCTGGAGTGAGAGCTCGACGCGCGCGAAGTCCTGGTAGAGCGCGGCGGTGCGCTCACGCCACCGGTCGGGCTCCACGGTTGCGAGGTCAGAGCCGCCGACCAGGATGCGTCCGGACGTCGGCCGATACAGGCCGGCGAGGAGCTTGAGCAGCGTGCTCTTGCCGGCGCCGTTCTCACCGACGAGCGCCACCGACTCCCCGGCGGGCAGGTGCAGGTCGACGTCGTCGAGGACGGTGCGCTCGGAGCCCGGGTACCGGAACGTCAGGCCCTCAAGCCGGATGCCGTCGCCGGTGTCGGCGGGCAGCGCGTCCGTCGCCGGCGCCTCGTCGTCGGCCGCGACCTGGCCCGCCAGGGCCACGAAACGCCGCAGGCCCGCCGACGCGCGGTGCACCGAGCCGAGCAGCTCGACGCCCGCGGACATCTGCACGCTGAGCTGCGTGGCGAGCGTGATGGTCAGCACCACGTCGCCGACGCTCGCGCGCCCGTCACGGGCGAGGGCGAAAGCCCCGACGACGGCGCCCGCGTACGCGACCCCGAAGGCGAGCTGGCCGCCACTGCGCAGCAACGCGTACCGCAGGTCCGCCCGCGACATCGCCGAGCCGTAGGACGCGAGCAGCTCCCGCTGGCGCTCCACGATGAACCCGGCCCCGCCACTGAGCCGGATCTCCTTCTGCGATGCCGGGCTCGCGGCGAGCCCGCGCAGCGAGCGGATGGCCCTGGTCGTCGGAGCCTGCTCCTCGCGCACAGCCTGGAGCCTCGTCTCGGCGCGCCGGCCCACCAGCACGGGCAGCACCGCGACGACCGCGAGCAGCGGGAGCCACGGCGACACCGTCGCCAGCACCACGGCCGTCAGCAGCACCTGCACGCACGTGGCGCCGAGCTGCAGCCCCAACTGCACCGTCGCGCGCATCTGCATGACGTCCTGGCGCAGCAGGTCGACCCGGTCAGCGAACGCCGGATCGTCGGCGCGGTCGAGGTGGCGCGGGCCGTTGACCAGCCGGAGCAGCTGCCGGTTGAACTCCTCCTCGGTGAGCTCCGCGAGCTCGAAGTAGTACAGGTGCGCGAAGTGACCGAGCATGAGCTCGCCCGTCAACGCGAGCGCGACGACGACCACCCAGCCGGCCGCCCGCCCCGCGTCGCCATCGAGCACACCGTCCACGAGCCGCCCGGCGCCGAGGGCGACGAGGGGCGTGGCGACCGCGCCAAGCAGCAGCAGGCTTCCGCCGATCACGAGCCGCCGACGGTCGAGCCTCCATCCGATGGCGAACAGCCGGCCCAGGCAGAACAGGACGTCGTTCATCGGGCGGCCTCCGTGCGTGAGTCGTCGCGTGCGTCGTCAGGCGCGCCGAAGCGACGCGCCTGCACCTCGAACATGCGGCTGTACCGGCCGCCCAGCGCGACGAGCTCGTCATGCGTGCCCGCCTCCTCGATCCGCCCGCCGTCGAGCACGACGATCCGGTCGGCGCGCCGCACCGAGGAGAACCGGTGCGAGATGACCAGGCTCGTGACGCCGCGCGTCAGGTCGAGGAACGCGTCGTAGAACTCGGCCTCGCCCCGCGCGTCGAGCTGCGCGGTGGGCTCGTCGAGCACCAGCACCGATGCGCCGTGCCGCACCGCGAACAGCGCCCGGGCGAGGGCGATGCGCTGCCACTGGCCGCCGGACAGGTCGCGGCCGCCGGGCAGCGCGCGCGTCAGCGGCGTGTCGAGCCCGGCGGGGAGGTCGTCGAGCAGGTCGCCGAGGCCCACCCGGAGCAGCTCGGACCGGATGCCGTCGTCGTCCTCGCGGTGGCTGATCGCACCCATCGCGACGTTCTCCCGCAGCGGCATCTGATAGCGCAGGTAGTCCTGGAACGTGACGGCGAAGGAGCGCTGCCACACATCGGCGTCGAGGGCGCGCAGATCCACGCCGTCCACCGTCACGGCGCCCGCGCCGGGCTCGTAGATGCCGGTGAGCAGCTTGACGAGCGTCGTCTTGCCCGCGCCGTTGACGCCGATGAGCGCCGTCGACGTGCCCGCCGCCAGCTCCAGGTCGAGCCCGTCGAGCACCGGACGGCCGCCCGGGTAGCCGAAGTGGACGCCCTCCAGGCGGATCGCGTCGCTGGCCACCACGGGCTCCGGGCCGCTTGGCGCCGACTCCGCCCGCGCGTGGCCGCCAGATGTGCGCCGCGTGATCGCCTCGAACTCGAGCATCGCCTCCCACGCGCTGCGCCCGTAGACGAGCTTCACGTCCGACTCCGGGAAGATCACGCCGAACCGCCCGCACAGCAGGATCGCCTGCACCGCCACGCTCACCGCGGCCACCCCGACGTCCGCCCCGGCCCGCGCGACGAGCAGCAGCGCGACGACCGAGCCGATCAGCGCGACGACTGTGTACGCGAGGAACGGCGCCCCGTACACCCGCCGGCGCCGCGCCCACATCGGGTCGAGCAACCCGCGGCTCTCCGTGAGGAGCCTGCCGTCCAGCCAGTCGACCAGCCCGAGCGTGCGGATCTCCTTGGCGGCGCGGGTGCTCGTGGCGAGCTCGCGGATGTAGGCCACGCGGCGGCGCAGTGGTTGGAAACGCCGCACGAGCTGGCCCCAACGGTGGAAGGCCTCGGTCTGCCCGAGCCTGGCGATGACGGCCACGGCGGCCCCGGCCAGCGCGGCCCACGGCCCGAAGGCGACGGCCAGCACCGCAATCGACCCCAGGAGCTGCGTGTAGCGGGCCGCGAGCGCCAACCCGCCCTCGGCGGCCGCGCCGGGGGTGAGCATCCACTGCTCGAACGCCTCGTCGGCCTGGCTGAGGCGGTCCGCGACGTCGGGCCGCTCGAGCCCGGCGAGCGTCGCCTCCCGCAGGGCGAAGTCGGTGAGCCGCTCGACGCACGCGGCGTCCACCCGCCGCGCGACCTTGCGGGACAGCACGAGCTGCACGGGCGCGAGGAGCTGCTGCACGATGAACGCCGCCACGGCGAGCACGAGCCAGCCCGTCGCGCCGTCGTCCAGCAGCGCCTGCAACGCCAAACCGGTGCCGACCATGAAGACCACGGGCGCCGCGCCGGCGAGCACGTGCACCGCGAGCGTGCCGGCCACGAGCCCGGTCCCCGCGTAGGCCAGCAGGCTGCGGAGTTGCGCGCCGGCGACCCGGCGTTCGCGTAGGCGGGTGCGGATGCGGGTCCACCAGGGTCCGCGGGCGGGTTCGAAGGGATCGACCTCGTCGCGGACGCTCACACCAGCTCCTTCGTTGGCAGACGAATGCGGCGAGCCCGTCGCCGCCCAGTGGAACGTAACGGAAATTTCACCGCACGGGCTGTCGAATTAGGGCGTGGGTCCCGCCGCGAGCTCGACAGCCAGGACGCGGTCATCATCCGGCCCCGGATCGCCGCGCCCGTCGGTGTTCTGGGTGGTGAACCACAGGCGCCCGTCAGGCGCGAGCACCACGTCCCGGATACGCCCGTACTCGCCGGAGTAGAGGTCCGTCGACGTGCCGGGGTCGCTCACGGGCACGGCCCGCAGCACCTGTCCGCGCAGGTTGGCGAGGAACAGCGTCCCGTCGACATGCGCCATGCCGCTGGGGCTGGCGACGTCCGGGTTCCACTGCTGCACCGGGTCGACGTACCCCTCCTCGCCGGCGATGCCCTCCACGACGGGCCAGCCGTAGTTGCCACCGGCGCTGATGACGTTCAGCTCGTCCCAGGTGTCCTGCCCGAACTCGGTGGCGAACATCGTCCCGTCCTGCGCCCATGCCAGGCCCTGCGGGTTGCGGTGCCCGTAGCTATAGACCAGCGACTCGTCGAACGGGTTGTCGGCGGGGGCGTCGCCGTCGGGCGTCATCCGCAGGATCTTCCCCGCGAGCGAGTCCACGTCCTGCGCGCTGTCGGGGCGGCCCGCGTCCCCTACCGTCGCGTAGAGCATCCCGTCAGGGCCGAAGGCGAGCCGCCCGCCGTCGTGGTTGCTCGCGGCGGGCAGGCCGTCGATGAGCGTCGTCGGCTCCCCGAGGCTCAGCGACCCGGGCTCCCCCGAGACGTCGAAGCGCTGGACGCGGTTGCCGTCGGCCGCCGTCGAGTACACGTACAGGCGCCGCTGGTCGTCGACCGCTAGGCCCAGCAGCCCTGCCTCGCCCCGGCTCACGACTCCCTCGACGACGCCGACCTCTCGCGCGTCGCCGTCCGGCGTGAGCTCGAGGATTCGGGCGGTGTCCCGCTCGCTGACCAGCGGCGTCCCGTCGAGGAACGCCACCGACCACGGGGTGTCGAGGCCCGTGGCGATGGCCTGCGGTGTTCCTGTGGGCGTCGCCATCGTGGACGGGCCAGCGGTGGTGGGGCCCGTCTCGGACGTGCTGGCACTCGATGGCGGCGATGGAGTCGGATCGCCCGCGCCGGTGCAGGCGGTCAGCAGCGCGACCCCGCCAACGATCGCCACGGCGAGCCGGGCAGGACGACGGTGAGCGGTCATCGGACTCCTCGCGGGTCGGACGCTCCCGCCGACGTTACTGCCGCGCCGCCACCCCGTCACCCAGCCACCCGCGCCCCTCCGCGGCGCGACGGCTCGAGCGCTGTCTCTCCCTGGTTCCGTCCATCGCCTGACAGACTCCGACGATGGCCCGATCGATCCTGCTGTTCGCCGCCGCCGCGCTCTTCGAGATCGGCGGCGCGTGGCTGGTGTGGCAGGGCATCCGCGAGCACAAGGGCTGGGTGTGGATCGGCGCCGGGGTCATCGCGCTCGGCATCTACGGGGTTTTCGCGACCCTGCAGCCGGACGCGAACTTCGGGCGGATCCTCGCGGCCTACGGCGGCGTGTTCGTCGCCGGGTCGCTCGCCTGGGGGATGGTCGTCGACGGGTTCAAGCCCGACAAATGGGACGTGACCGGCGCGCTCATCTGCCTCGTCGGCGTGGCCGTCATCATGTACGCGCCGCGGCCGCAGTAGGGGGCAGGGCGGGCATCGGGGTCAGAGCGCCCATTCGAAGCGCTGGCCGGGCTCGGGGGTGAATGCGAGGCCGGAGAACGTCCCGCCCGTGAAGAACACCACGGTGTAGCGCAGGCCGTCCGCGGTCATCACCGGCTCCACCTCGCAACTCTCGTCGCACTCACACGCCGTCGGCCCCGTGTAGGCGTCGCCCAGCACGTTCAGCGCAGTCC